>NZ_DATNPA010000014.1:0-28435 GCF_036703385.1 Allocoleopsis sp.
GCATCGAGAAGAACTTTGGTTCTCTCAAGGTTTTACAAGGAATTAGCGGTTCTATCCAGCGGGGAGAAGTCCTTGCCGTCATCGGTTCTTCTGGCTGTGGCAAGAGTACATTGCTGCGCTGCTTCAACCGCCTAGAGAAGATTAATCGGGGGCGCTTGGTGGTTAATGAAATAGATTTATCACATCCCAATCTCAACCCCAAACAATTACGGCGATTAAGGGCACAGGTGGGGATGGTTTTTCAGCAGTTTAACCTGTTTCCCCATTTGAGCGTGCTGGAAAACTTGATGTTGGCTCCGCGTCAGGTATTGGGTAAGTCTCCTCAGGAAGCAGAAGAACAGGCTCGATTTTATCTAAACAAGGTGGGTTTAGCCGAGAAAGCTGCCGTTTATCCGGAACAGTTGTCGGGGGGACAGAAGCAACGGGTGGCGATCGCACGTAGCTTGTGTATGAATCCCCAGATTATGTTGTTCGATGAACCGACTAGTGCTCTTGACCCAGAACTGGTCGGAGAAGTGCTGCGAGTCATGCAGCAGTTAGCTGAGGAAGGGATGACGATGGTGGTTGTTACCCACGAAATGCAGTTTGCCCGTGAGGTTGCCCATCGAGTCATCTTTATGGATCGAGGTTGCGTGGCAGAAGAAGGAAATGCGCGAGAGGTTCTCACTAATCCAAAAAGCGATCGTCTACGTGCCTTCTTAAACCGTATGAGCTTTGCGGGTCAATAGAGACGCACTGACTTTGGTCATATACCCAGCCGATTTCTAGCAAACGTTCAGGCAATTCAAACATCTTGCCAGGTTTGCCTGACTACTTCATGATTAAGAAGGAGTAGTTCACAATAGCTATCTCTCGTCTTTTTACATAACTATACACTTAAAGAGAACAGACTTTAAGGGTATTCAATCACATGACACAAACTACTTCGATGAGACGGATTACCAGCTATCAGGCACTGTGGAGACCCCTAGAGAACAAAGGTCACTTTTGGTTCACCTATTTTGATGGTCAAAAAGAACGTACAGAAGACTTAGATGCCGAAAGCTTCAGGACGGTGATGAAAGTTCTCGACACCGACAAGCCAGTTTTTGGAGATCATACTACATCGGCTGTTGCTGTTCATTCACAGCCTAGCGATCTAAAAGTAGGAGCATGGGCATAAGGCACTGCCCGCCTTAAGCTTCGCAGGTTTATACGCCATAGAGTTAAGCGTAGAAAACTTGCCGATTAGTTTTTTTACCCAGAAAATAACTAAAGAGACGTGTACGGGTGTTGCACAATACCAGGGTGATTTGTAACGGTAATCCGAGCATCCACGCACTAAATCATCCATACTTTTGGGTAACACCCTTTCCTACTTTAGTAGACACCCCGACGGATGTTTGTCAAAATCTTGTTGACTGTTAAACGTGAAGTTTTAAAGCTTTATTAGCTCATGACCTTTTGCTCTGTCAAGCGGACTTTGCTGAATCCCTGGTGTATGACTTGTATTACTTAAGTTGTACACATTGTACACTATTTTTCAAGGGTTGATATCAACCGACACACCCGCAAATTTCATCAAACCTTGAAAATTTGCTGGCGAGGTGAGTCCTTCTTCTTAAAATTTGCTTAGGCTATAAAAAAGGGTGAGGCAAGCCGTTGAAGCAAGCTTTGAAAGACTGGCGCGGGAGAATCTGAATCCGTTATTACAATAATCTTTAATATATTAAAAGATTTCTTTATGAAATCTAAACATAAGTCTACACTTAGAGAGAAGAGACTAGAGGGGTATGAAAGGTAAGCCGCCTATGGAAATGAAACGCATTACAAGCTATCAAGCCTTATGGAGACCCCAGGATAACAAAGGCCACTTTTGGTTCACCTATTTTGATGGGGAAAGAGAACGCACGATTGATTTAGATCCAGAAAGTTTCAAGATTCTCTTAGAGATTTTGAACACCGATAAGCCCATTTTCGGCGATCATAAGACAGCGTCTGTGGCTGTTCATTCCGAACCAACCGAGGTTAAGGTGGGTGCATGGGCTTAGCCGAAGTCTCTTCTTACAAGCCTAAACTCTGTGAGGTATCACTAATCCCTGAAAAAAATTAGAAATAAAATGGGCGGAGTTTCTGCCTTTCTAACCAGGATTCTTTTGAAAAGTTGTTCTTCAGGTATTACACAATCTAAGGACGACTTAGCAGGAAACCTCAAGCTTCCAAAGAACTAAATCGTCCTTAGCAGAGTGCCAAGCGACTCCTCACTACCAGGAGTGGTGGTGGAAACGCTTATTTCCAGAGCCACTTTTTAACTTCGAGAGATGCAATTCCCTATGTTTCGGGAGAGCTACTACATGAGTGCATGAGTTCGTATAAATGACATGGAAATTAAGCTTTGCTAGTAGGCAACTAATTTCCAACGAACTGATGTAGCTTTCATCATGTATGGCCTTTTAATAGGTAATACCTGTGTATAACTTGTATTACCTATATCTATCCTATTGGAATTGGCTGACATCAGCAACTAACCTTAATGCAACTTTATTAAGTCTTGAGCCGTTCTGAGTACAGGCTTGCGGCAGTTTGTTGTCAATTGCCAGTCTCTGTTAACCGGACAGGCTCAATGTGACAATCGATTCACTCGAAGAACTTGATCGAGGTGGGCAGTAAACAGCTCCGACCCTCTATTAGCGATCGCACATTCCAACGGCTACCACCCCTCTCCCCCTCGCCCTATGCTTTCTCAATCAAGATCTAACAGCTAGCGCCTCACCCCGATTAGACTGGATGAGGGAGAGAGTAGGCGAAGGCAGTTGCGGACTCGCGCTTTCGTAGAGTCTGAGGAAAGTCCGGGCTCCCGAAAGGCCAAACTTGCTGGGTAACGCCCAGTGCGGGTGACCGTGAGGATAGTGCCACAGAAACATACCGCCTTCTCAAGGATGAAGGATGAAGCATGAAATTTCAGAGTTCATACTTTACACTTCATACCTTTTGAAGGTAAGGGTGCAAGGGTGCGGTAAGAGCGCACCAGCAGCATCGAGAGGTGCTGGCTCGGTAAACCCCGGTTGGGAGCAAGGTCGTAGGAACTATGGTTGGTCTTTTACCAGTTCCGCTCAAAAGAACCGCAAGAGGCGTCTGGTAACAGGCGTCCCAGATAGATAACTGCCCTCCCAGTAGTCTTGCTGCTGTGGAGAACAGAACCCGGCTTATGTCCGACTCTCTCCTCCTTTGAACCTCCTGAAAGGACTTTAGGTTGTCACTTTCAGTTTCTGCATCTAGACGCGGCTTTCTAGACGCCCGATGGCGCTAAGCAAGTATTTCTTGTTGAATTGCATCAGAGCAATTCAGAATAAACCGACCAGTAAAATTTTGATCGAGAAACTGATTATTCTGCAATGACAACGTTTTTAACGGTTCGTGAGCAATTTTTTATGGAAAAGACTTTGGTGTTCCTTAAGGGGTTTGAGAGTATTGATGATAAATTTAAGAATAAATTTGACAAGGCTATTGCAAATCAAAATTACAAAAAAGATTTAGAGGAAAGACTGATTATTGCTCTTGATCGATTTGATGATTTAGCTAAAGCAGATGCTCTATTCAAAGTATTCGTTTCTCACATTAATAATGAAATCAATCAGTCTGAATTTTTACATTATCTATATATTTTAGATAAAATTGATTTCCACAATATAGAAAGATTTAAATTCTTTTATGCTTCCCTTGAAGAAGTAACGAGTGATAATTGTTTAAATAGCTTCGCTTTTGTGGGACTATTAAAATTAGTCACAAGATGCGATCTTACAGTCTTTGGAAAAAATGAGTCTGGAAAAAAATTTTTGAAAATCTTAGGTCTACTTGCCTAAGCTTACTTATGGTACGCGTTCTCTTAAATCATGACCTTCATAGACCCTCGCCGTCAGAAGCAACTACGGCAATTTGTGCAAAAATTAGGGTTGCCGACTCAGGCTCCAGTACAGTGGGCGCTTCTTGACCTAGCACTAACGCATCCAAGCATTTCCACTCAGGCAAACTATGAGCAGTTAGAGTTTGTCGGTGATGCGGTTGTGCGTATCGCCACCTCAGAATTGTTATTTGAAACCTATCCTAGCGCTTCTGTCGGTGAATTTGCGGCGATTCGCTCGGTACTTGTAAGCGATCGCATCCTTGCCCAGCTAGCTAGGATTTATGGATTAGAGCGTTACTTACTCCTTTCTAGTAGTGCAGCGAGTGACGCGGCTGGAGAGACTTCACGGTTAGCAGATGCCTTTGAAGCGGTGTTAGGAGCCTTTTACCTAAGTACTCATACGCTGGAACTTGTGCGCCCGTGGCTAGACCCTCACTTACAGCAACTAGCCGCAGAAGTTCGCCAAGATCCAGCCCGCCTAAACTATAAAGATGCTCTCCAAGAATGGACTCAAGCTCACTACAAAGTTCGCCCAGAATATCGCCTAAGAGAAACCAGTTCAATACATGGAGATGACCATCGCTTCACTGCCGAAGTTTGGTTGCAAAATCAGCGATTGGGTGAAGGTCAGGGACGCTCTAAAAAGGCAGCCGAACAAGCTGCCGCAAAACAGGCCTTTTTGGCACTAAATCGTAATAATTAAAGAGAACTAGGAGCCTCCTAATGGAAACAAGTTTAACGTCACGGAATGTAATAAAAAATACAAGCTAAATTAGTAAGGTTATGATAAGCTATTTCGTCAGTTAATTACTGTAGGAATAAGTGACTTTTAACTCAATTGAATTCGTAGTCTTTTTTGGAGTTACCTACTTCCTGTACCGCCTTCTTCCTTTGGGTGGGCAAAACTTAATATTGCTCATTGCCAGCTATGTATTCTACGCTTCGTGGGACGTGCGATTCGTTTTTCTGCTCGTCCTATCAACCGTTGTTGACTTCTGCTGCGGGTCAATGATTGAGACGGGTCGATTAACGGGCTCCAAACGCCGCTTGGCTTCTTTGTTCCTGGTATTGGCGGCCTTCTTGTGCGTTACGGTGCAATGGGATGCGGTTGTCTTCAGGACAAAACCCATTGCACTATCGGTACAGTGGGCTAAGCTTTTACCTACTTCATTGTCCGGCTGGCTGGTACTACTTGGAGCGCTGGCATTAGTAGCAGCTGCTAATCTGCTGTATCCACGATTCACTTCACTTCCAGAAGAACAACGACGCAAGTTGTTCCTGTGGCTCAGTATAGGTACCAACCTAGCGCTCCTTGGCTTCTTTAAGTACTTCAATTTCTTCATTAGCAGCGCTGAGGGATTCATTAGTGCGCTTGGCATTCATGCCGAATTCTTGCACTTAAACATCGTTCTGCCTGTCGGAATTTCGTTCTACACGTTTAAGACGATCAGCTACACCGTTGATATCTACCGAGGCAAGATTCAGGCAGCGCAACGATTTTTGGATTTTGCCCTATTCTTAGCTTATTTCCCGCCATTACTAGCAGGCCCCATTGATCGAGCATCATCCTTACTGCCTCAATTGTCAAATCCACGCCAGATCACTTTTAAACAATCTGCCGAAGGGGTGTTCTTGCTCTTATTCGGCTTGTTTAAGAAAGTGGCAATCTCTGATGGAGTAGCCGATTCAGTCAATGCAATCTACGGCACAAGTGGAGTAGTGTCCTGGATGGATGTGGTTTTGGCAACGTTTCTGTACACCGTCCAAATCTACTGCGATTTCTCCGGCTATTCCGATATGGCTAGGGGTGTATCCAAATTGTTCGGCATCGAACTGATGGTCAACTTCAATCTGCCCTATTTCTCAAAAGACCCCAGCGAATTCTGGCGTCGCTGGCACATCAGTCTCTCTACTTGGCTACGGGACTACCTTTACATTTCCCTCGGTGGAAACCGTCAAGGCAATCGTAGAACTTATCTCAATCTGATGACGACTATGGTGCTGGGCGGACTTTGGCACGGAGCAGCCTGGAACTTTGTTCTCTGGGGATTTTATCAGGGAACACTGCTGTGTGTGTATCGAGCTTTTAACCTCAATCCTAGTAAACAAGTACCCGCCAATAATGCGATTCGTGTACTTAGATCATTAGTGACAACCCTATTCTTTTTTTTACTGACTTGCTACGGATGGCTATTATTTCGAGCAACTTCTCTGGTTCAGATTACCACATTCACAAAAATTCTTGTTGTAGATTTTGGAAACTTGACGAGCACTCTACCAAAGCCACCGTTGCCTACACTATTGGGTATTCCACTACTCATGGGCTATGAATTTTTGGAATATCAAGCTAATAAGGCAGATTTTTACCGACGTTTTCCAACGCCAGCGCGTGCAGCCCTTTACGCCGCACTAATCATTATTTTGTTAATGGGAGAGAGCAATGCACCTGCTCAGTTTATTTACTCTCAGTTCTAAACTACCCTCCGGAAAGCTAATTGGTAAGGTGGTTGTAACCGGACTGTGGATTTTTTTCTTTCTACTAGTATTCGATATTTCAACCAATTTTGTTTTTCCGTATCCTTCAAACCCACAGGTAACTGATGCTGGACCACTTAACAGCTATTTTGAATATGGACGGTCTATTGAGGGAAAGCTCTTACGAATGCTCGGCCCTACCGATGAAGCGAGTTCACCTATTGCACAGGCTGGCTGGTTAGACCCAGAATTATGGAAAAAATTAAAAGCACCTGTCAGCCGTCCTCCAGGTAAAGAATTGCTCATTGCTATCTACGGCATGTCATTTTCCAATCATGTGGGCACGGCAATGGAGGCAATGGATTCCCGGATCGCGATAAGAGCGATCGCAGGTCCGGCAGCGCCACCCAACTATTCATTTGCTGCTTACAACTTAGATCGGGGTAGACACCAAGCCGATATAGTGATTTTGGGTCTCTTGGCTTCCAGCGTCAAAGCAATCAGAACACTCAATGGCATGACGTGGCAGTTTGAAGGACCTGCACCTTACACTTACCCGCGATACGTTCTGGAAGACGGGAAGTTAAAAGCCATCTGGCCAAATAGCCTGTCGTTGGCTCAATTCCGTGCTGCCTTTGGAAACAAGCAACAGTGGGATGCATTGCTAACCCAGATGCGAGAACACGATCAATTCTTTAACGCCTTCTTGTTCAAGCACAATTGGCTGGATAACTCTGTAATAGTACGCATGATTCGCAGAGCTTGGGCACAGCGCCATCAGATGATGATTAGCAATCAGATTCATAGTTCAGCCGGGTTCAATGCAGAATTAGACATTCCCGTTTTAAGGGCTATTATTACCGATTTTGCAGCAACCGCTAAAGGTGATGGCAAACTGCCAATTGTGCTTGTCCTCAACGATCGCGGATATGAAGACCACTTATTCCAAGCACTGAAGCCGACGTTAGAAAGTGCCTCAATTCCCTATGTGAGTACTCATAATATTGCTCCAGCCACTGACGTAAGGAATTTCGTTCCTGATGGACACTTCACCGAGAGTGCCAACCAATTAATCGCAAAAGCCATGCTGAAGTTAATCGACGAACATTTCAGTCTGAAATTGCCTAGCTCTGCTACACCAAATCGATAAAATTGACAACAAGTCGGCGCAAGGAAATAGAGAACGCCCAGTCAAGTCTGACGACTAAGCTAATCGGCAGTTATCTTTGCATCACCAAATTTCCAAAGCTCTTGTGGGATGGGCCTCTTGCCCGTCCCGCTCATGCCACTTAAAGGCGCGACAACTTATGACGGGCGATCGCATGAAGTACCTACGTCCGTATTCGCTAACGAAACAGCTCCATTTGAGCCTTCCGCACTGCCATCCGTTGCATCAAACTCCTGAGCCGGATTACTTGATTTTGGTGATTCGCCTGAAAGCAAGAGTGAAGGCTCAATCGTTGGCAAAGAAATTTCAACCGTAGTCCCTTGCTCATTGCCATCGCTAGAGAGGGTGATGCTACCTCCCATCAGTGTCATTAAATTCCGTGAAATTGCCAGACCAAGACCTGTACCCCCACACTTGCGCGTGGTCGAGCCATCAACCATTACGAAGGGGCGGAATAGCTTGTGCTGTTGAGTTGGATCGATGCCAATTCCCGTATCCTTAACGGTCACAACAACACAAGAGGACCCAGATACAAGAGGGCTACCCGTACTGCCATCTTCTGTAGATGTCAGGGCTAAACGTTTTCCCTTAGAAACAAAGGGTTCTCCTGTGTTCTCCCCATTATTAGAAGGAAGCGAGTGGGCTGTTTCCGCGCTCAGCTCAATTCGCGTATTAATCGTAATGCTGCCAGAGTCCGTGAATTTGACGGCATTGCCCACCACATTTAATATGACCTGCTTGAGTTTCGCTGGATCGGCCTGGACAGGAATAACTTCATGCAGGTCGGTTGTATGGAATTCTAATCCTTTATGCTGAATAGGAACAGCCTGTAAATTAATCACTTCATTGAGTATCTTTCGCAAGTCAACGGGCTCTGCTTCTACAGTGAGCTTCCCAGCTTCAATCTTGGCAATATCCAGAACGTCATTGATAATGCCTAATAAGTGAATAGCTGCATCATCTGCTCGCTGTAAAAAATCCAGTTCTTCTTCTCGGTCGTCGCAAAATCCATCGCGTACCAGTCGCAGGCAGCCAATGATGCCATTAAGTGGAGTTCTCAGTTCATGGGAGGTATTAGCTAGAAACTCATTCTTGAGCTGGTTAGCCATTTGTGCCTCTTTCCAAGCCGCTTCCAGTTCTTCTGCCCAAGTTCTTAGACGAGAAATCATCCCCTCGAAGGCTTCAGACAATTGGTTGAATTCCCGAATGTTAAAGTTTCGAGGAATTCGGTCTGTAGAGTGCAGGTGAGATTCATGCAGGGCGTAGTCTCTGAGTTTTTCTAAAGGACGGGCTAGGTCACGAGCTATATACAGGGTTGCTAAAAAACTTGCCGCAATTAAGCAGCAAGTGAGGACGATCAAAACTTGCTGAATATCTTTGAGACCATGCAGGGCACTTTCTAAGCCAGTAATGGATAAAATTGTCCACTTTTGGTTACGCTCAGTCGTAATTGGGCTATTGAACGCAGTGTATCCAGCAATTAATTCCATACCCTCTTTTTCAAAGGAGAATAAATGCAGAGAACCCTCCTGACCCGAACTGGCTTTAGCTACGACCTCTTTAAGCGCTCCCCCATCTGGTTCGTAGTAGATCTGACGCCCAATTCGTATTGGATCGATATGCGCTAAGATGATCCCTTTGTGATTAATTACCACTGGATAGCCAGACAATGACCTCGGCTTGGAGGGGTGGGGATGGAGCAAAGCGGACTCGATGCTCAGGGCATATCGGAGTTGACCTGTAGCGTTATAGACTGGCGCACTGAACACTAATGTGAGTTGATTGGTGGAGTCAGTTCGCTGGGAGTTGGCGCTGGCTGTTGTTGGGTCTTTTTGAGGAAGCTCCATCGTCACGTAAACCGGAGAACGGTTTCGTGGTAACAACGCACGCTGCCAAGGCCATAAAGTTGCCTCTTCTTGTGCGATCGCTCGATTGCCACAGCTACTAGCGACGAGCTTTCTGGTTTGAATATCACTGAGCTGTACGCACTCGATTAGGGTCGGTAATCGTTGAGCGAGTTTGTCGATAACTCCTTGATAATCACCAGGTGACTGGGATTGGAGCTCTACGCTTTCACTGGCTGCTTCCAGGTTAGCTTTTAGCGCATCAACCGATTTTTGAATATCCTCTCCTTTTCTCGCAGCGCTCTCAATCAGATTTTGCCGAGCCGTTCCTAAAAGCGTCGAGCGTGCTTTTCTATAGGTCACATACACCCCCAAGAGTAACACTGGCACGCTGAGCAGCAATAAGCGCGACAGCAAGATGCGACGAAAGGAGTATTGACCTGGCTTAGCCATAGTATCTCTCTCAGATTAAAGTGGAAAACCCAACAGGAATAATTAATACAGTAGATGAATCCCCCATCTCATCCATCCTAAAACCCTTCAAAGTCTCCTTGCATCTCAGAGGCTTGGCGTCTAGAAAAGCTTGACAAGGAAAGGCTTTATCTCAAGAATCTTCAAACTGCTCTTTTTGTTCCAGCCTGTTGCTATGTATCGTCACTCTGCGACCCCTCGACCCTATACAACAGTAGTTCTCGCCATGAGTACTGATGGCAAGATAGCAGACGTGGCGCGATCGCCTGCTCGATTTTCCTCTAAGAGCGATCGCACCCATCTTGAAACACAAATTGCTCTGGCTGACGGCGTCTTGTTCGGTGCGAGCACTCTCCGCGCCTATGGAACCACCCTCGGCATCTCCAATCCCCAGTTACTTCAACTCCGCCAACAAGGCGGGGTACCACCCCAGCCGGTACAAATTGTCTGCTCTGGTTCTGCCAATCTTGACCCTCAAATGCGCTTCTTTCGCCAGCAGGTTCCCCGTTGGTTATTGACAACAACAGCAGGTGCCACATCCTGGCAGAAAGAACAGGCATTGGGCGTTGGGAGTTTTGAGCGGATTTTGGTAGCTGATACATCCACAGGCGGAATAGATTGGAACAATGCCTTCCAACAGTTCTTTCAACTCGGCGTCGGACGCTTAGCCATCTTGGGAGGCGGTGAACTGGTAGCAGCACTCCTGGCAGCCGATTTAATTGATGAATTCTGGCTGACCGTTTGCCCGTTGATTTTAGGCGGAAGAACCGCACCGACGCCAGTGGAGGGGGAGGGGTTTCTCTCAACCTTAGCGCGGAGCCTGGAACTTTTAAGCGTCCAGACTATCGAACAGGAGGTATTTCTGCACTATCGGCTGCAACGCTCGTAAAGATTAGTTAACCTAAGAAAAGTTTTTACTTTTGGACTAGGGGCTCACTTTAGGTTTGATTGCTCCGAACAAACCTCTGGGTTGAGCCAATTTCACCCGCCCCTATAGGGTTAATGACGCGGTATCTTAACAAGTTTCTTTCTTGGATTCCCTCAATGGTTCAACAACCCCAGCTTGACTATTCCGTTACCTGGGTCAACCGGATGGCAGACATTCCTCAAGCCGCTTGGGATGACCTCGCTCAGCCTTTGAAGACCCCTTTCCTAGAATGGGAGTGGTTGAACAATCTAGAAACGTCAGGGAGTGCTACAGCAAAAACAGGGTGGTTACCGAACCACCTTACCGTCTGGCGAGACCGACAGCTCATAGCCGCTGCGCCTTTCTACATCAAAGGTCACAGTTATGGAGAGTTTGTCTTTGACCACCAGTGGGCGGATTTATCTCACCGCTTGGGGATACGTTACTATCCCAAACTGCTGGGGATGACGCCGTTTACGCCGGCTACAGGTTATCGGTTTTTGATCGCACCCGGAGAAGATGAGGAGCGACTGACGCAACAGATGGTGATTGCGATCGACCATTTTTGTGACCAGAACCGGATTAGTGGTTGTCACTTCCTGTTTGTTGACCCCGAATGGCGTCCTGTCCTGGAACGTCACGGCTTTACCAGTTGGCTGCACCACAGCTATATTTGGCAAAACAAAGGCTTTCAGACCTTTGATGATTATCTAAGTGTCTTCAACGCCAATCAGCGCCGCAATATCAAACGGGAGCGCAAAGCTGTGGCAACAACAGGTCTACGCTTAGACATTCTCCGGGGTGAAGAGATTCCTAAATCCCTGTTTCCCTCAATTTATAGTTTCTACAGCAGCACCTGCGACAAGTTTATGTGGGGGAGTAAGTATCTCACTCGCAAGTTTTTTGAGCAGTTGTACCCCAACTATAGCGATCGCGTGTTGCTAGTTGCGGCTTATCGAGAGGATGATAACCGCCATCCGCTAGGAATGTCGTTTTGTATCAACAAGGGTGACCAGCTTTATGGTCGCTATTGGGGTTGTTTTGAGGAATTCGATTGCCTACATTTCGATGCTTGTTACTACACGCCAATTGAGTGGGGCATTGCCAATGGCATTCAGATGTTTGACCCCGGTGCGGGTGGACGTCACAAAAGACGGCGAGGTTTTCCGGCAACGCCAAATCACAGCCTGCACCGATTTTACAATGCACGGTTTACCCAAATCTTACGGCACTACATCGGTGAAATCAACGTTATGGAACAAGAAGAAATTGACGCGATTAATCAAGATTTACCCTTCACCAAACGAGAAATTAATCTGTCTATCCCCGATTAATCAGTTTCACTAATACACAACAGAAAGACCGCTTAACGAGCAACCTCTGACGATTACCCAATCCTTGAGAATTTGTGAAACTCCTTTGAGCATTTAGGAAAATTTTTTAAGAAGAATTTGTGAGAATTTTGTGAAACTCTTACTCCAGATGGATTGACGGATTCGTCTCCATTGTCATGCTTTTTTTGAGGATGAAATTTGATGTGTTAGCATGGCATTCATTTGATGGAATACGCCAAAATAAATAGGGGTCAACGAAATGAAAAGAGATCGCCTAGCTTCCCCCACCCACCAAGACCCCAAGGTAGAGATTGAGAGCCAGTTGCGACATCTTCTGGGACAAGTTATGTGTGAGTCAGGAGAACTACACCGACTTATCCTCAGTAGCATTTCTGAAATCATTTTTATTACAGATAATTCGGGAGTATTGACTTTTGTTTCTCCCAATGTTCAAGAAACTTTTGGCTATTCGTCCTACGAGATACAAGAGTTGGACAACATCAGCCAATTGTTAGGAGATAATCTCTTTCGGTGGCAAGACCTAGACAGTTCGGGAGAGATTTCCAACATTGAACGAGAAATTATAGACAAAGCGGGTAGGCGGCGCACCTTGCTGATTAACATCAAGCAAGTTTCTATCCGTGGAGGCACGCTCCTGTATAGCTGCCGTGATGTTAGTGATCGCAAGCAAACCGAACAAGCTCTGCAAGCTCGCGATCGCCAACTTCGGGCGTTCTTCGAGGGAGCCATCGATGCCGTACTGATTGCCGATGACGAGGGTCGGTATGTAGACGCGAACCCAGCGGCATGTGAACTTTTGGGTCTATGCAAAGCCGACGTTCTCGGTTGTCGGATTTCTGACTTTGCCGAGCCCCATTTTGACTTTGCCCAAGCGTGGTGTAGCTTCCTGGAGCAGGGACGGGTGACGGGAGAGTTCTGCCTGCTGCGTCCTGACGGAACGATGCGAGAAGTGGAGTATGCCTCCACGGCGAATTTTTTACCCCACCGTCATTTAGCGGTGTTGCGAGACATCACCCAGCGCAAGCAGGTAGAGGCAGAAATTCTGGCTTTGAAGACACAACTAGAGCAAGGGGCGATCGCGCCTGCGGGTGAAATGCGTTGGCAACAGTGGACTGACTGTCCCATCTTTAATCCTCAAGGTGGGTTTGTGGCGTTTCAGTCGGTAGCGCGAGATGTCGCTGAACCCAAGCCAATGGAACAGGGATTGGCACAAAGCGATACTTACTATCAGATTATTTCCGAACTCACTACGGAGTGTCAGCAGACCGAGGCTGTCTTGCGCGAAAGTGAAGAGCGATTTCGCGCCACCTTTGAGCAAGCCGTAGTGGGAATAAGTCATTGTGCGCTCAACGGAGAGTTTGTTCGAGTTAACCGCAAGTTTTGCGACCTGATGGGCTATACCCAGGAAGAGCTTCTGGCTCTAAGCTGGAGAGATATTACTCACCCCGATGATCAAAGAGCGGGTGAAGATTATACGCGATCGCTATTGGTTGGTGAGATCGAACACTACTCATGTGAGAAGCGCTATATCCGTAAAGATGGAGGTATATTTTGGGGAAACCTGACCCTGTCTTTGCTGCGTGAACCCTCTGGTGAACCGAAGTATTTGGTAAAGGTGCTGGAAGATATCACCGAGCGCAAGCGGGCACAGGAGGAACGACGAGAAGCGACAGAGCGCATGGAATTGGTCATCCGCGCTTCTAATGACGGTTTCTGGGATTGGAATTTGCTAACAGGGGAGATTTACTTTTCCCCCCGTTGGAAGGAGATGATCGGCTACACAGACGACGAACTGCCAAATCAAGTGACAAGCTGGGAAAAAGTCCTCTTTCCAGAGGATCGCATCACGACGTTAAAACGTCTCGAAGATTACAATTCCGGCAAAATCTCCCGCTTCCTGATTACGCAACGCTTTCATCACAAAAATGGTTCTACCGTGTACGTCTTCTCACGCGCTATGCATCTGAAAAACGAGCAGGGACAGGTTGTGCGCATGATCGGTGCCCATACTGATATTACCGATCTGGTCAATGCTCAGGAGGCTTTGCGATCGCTGACCCAACGAGAACAGGAAAAAGCGACTCAGCTAGAACTGGCGTTGCAAGAACTGCAACAAGCCCAAACTCAATTGGTTCAGCAGGAAAAAATGGCTTCTTTGGGCCAATTAGTAGCGGGAGTAGCCCATGAAATCAATAACCCCGTCAGCTTCATCTACGGTAATATCAACCCGGCCAGTGGATATACTCAAGACTTGCTACACCTGTTGGAGTTGTACCAACAGCACTACCCCCAACCGGCCCCAGAGATTGCTGAACAACTGAAGATTGCTGATTTAGAGTTCATTGCCGAAGATTTCCCGAAGCTGCTGGTATCCATGCAGAACGGTGCTGATCGTATCCGCCAGATTGTGCTTTCTCTGAGAAATTTTTCTCGCCATGATCAAACCGAACTCAAGTCGGTGGACATTCATGAGGGCATTGATAGCACCTTACTCATTTTGCAGCACCGCCTCAAACCACAGCCTGATCGTCCTGAGATTCGAGTGGTGAGGGAGTATGGGCAACTGCCCCAAGTGGAATGTTATCCGGGTCAACTTAATCAGGTGTTTATGAATCTTCTGAGCAATGCCATTGATGCCTTAGAGGAGTCAGGGTGCAGCGTTCAAAATTCGGGGTGTAGTGAAAAAACGGCTGAAAACGAACAGGGGAAAACTCCTTTTACCCCGACGATTCGGATTCGGACAGAGGTGATAGAACACTCCTCTGGCAAGAGCGATCGCACGGCGTGTCCGTGGACAACGAACCACGACTCTCTAGAGGCTCCAACCCAACCGAAATCGCCGGAAGAACCTGAACGTTCCTCTTCTGTAGTTATCTACATTAGTGACAATGGTTCTGGCATGAAGATAGATGTTCACCATCAAATCTTTAATCCTTTCTTTACGACGAAACCTCCAGGGAAAGGTACTGGTTTAGGACTATCTATCAGCTACCACATTGTGAACAATAGACATAATGGTCAGCTTTTTTGTCGTTCAGCACAGGGTCAAGGAGCAGAGTTTGTGATTGAGATTCCGATCTCTCAATGCCAATCCAACGACACCCACAAGGGATAAATTTTTATATTCAGATATCCGGATACCTGTCACACAGAAAAATCTCCGATTGGCAGACCGTGGGTAACGACAATTTCCAATCTCAACCAAATTGACGGGAGGTGCGATCGCTCTTTTAACCAACTTCTAAACTAAGATTAAGTCTGTTTGGAGTGTTACAGCACCAAAATAGGCAAGAACAAGAAAAGAAGAAGCGTTACTAGAGAAAATGAATTTAACAGTAGATGACCTACGTGCAATCGACGATAAGCTATCGAAACGTGATATCAACCTTGACCCAGGCGGATATTTCATTATCTACCTCGATCGCGAGGCAAGGCTAATTTGTGCCAAGCACTTCACCAATGTAATTGATGAGCGAGGTTTAGCCATTGACCCAGAAACTGGCAAAGTTATCCCAGCCAAGGGCAAGGTAGAACGGACTCAAAGCACCTTGTTTACAGGCAGAACCGCTAAGGAACTTTGTGTATCTATCTTTGAGCAAACCCAACCCTGTCCCGTTACAAAGCTGGATCATGCAGCTTATTTGGGACGGGAGTTTGTTCGGGCTGAATCTGCTCTAGTTGATGGCGAAGAGTATGTTCAGGATTAGCTTCCTGAAAAACTCTGATAGAAAAAGTAAGTAGCCATCGGGACGACGGTGGCGATAATCAAGATAGCCACCACCCAAATCGTAGAATTTTGGGTGTCAGTTTCTTCTGCACTCTTAAAGGTACTTTCAACCTGAACCTTTTCTTCTACAACAGGGGGGCCGGGGTCTGGTTCACCCGAAAGAACGGCGACTAAGCGATCGCTTGCATCCAACAAAGCTTGATTGTATTTGTTCCCCGTGCGTAGGGGCACCGCTACTGTTTCAGACGCTACGCTTTCAGCAATGTCGTCTGGCAGAATTGACTTAACCGCGTCACCCGTCTGAATGGCGGTTGTATTGGTTAGCGTGTCAATCACCAGCAGAGCTTGTTTAGCTTGAGCTTGTGATGTTGGGAACCATTTTTTAAACAGGGCTTTTGTGAAGCTATCGATCGTCTCACCGTAGTCTAAACGGTGCATGGTCACCATCCTGACCTCTTTACCCGTTTTCTTGGCTAAATCATCCAGAGTATTGCTCAAGCGCCCTTCATTCAAACGGCTGAGAACTTCGGCTTTATCAATAACCCAAGTCGGTTCCCCAGCTCTGATGTTGGGCATTTGATAGACCCCAGTGGCGTTAGCAGGCGCTGCCACGAATACACTGGCTAAAACGAATAACAATAGGGGAAGAATCAGGCGTTGAACGTATTTTTGACCCTCGTAGAGTCGATGGAGGAGCTGTTTCATTGAATTGATTGGAATATTAAGATTGCCTTTTCCAATACATACTATATAAACCGCCGCAAAACTTACGTCTAAAAAATGAAAGGCGTGTTACGGTTGAAGGAAAGCCTTGAGCTTGCTCACTGGGAGTGCCAGCAATGAGTTCAGCAGAAATTTATCGGGGTTGGATAATTGAGGCTAGACCAGTATTCTGCGTTCAGGTCTGGAGTGCCACGGGTGAATGCGTGATTCCCATTCACAATGCTAAGACCCAGGAAGAAGCACTGCATTTTGCCAAGCGCTGGATCGATCTGCAAATGACACCGGATCGAGTTAGACCTCAACCGAGTGATTCGCCTCCCCCTGACTTTGACGACGACGACATCCCGTTTTGAGCCAAATTCCTAGGGTGCCTCCATAGCATCGCTACCTGTAGCTGTCCGGTAGTGGAGTTGTACCCAAATCACTACAATAGGCGATCAAGGCGATCGCTGACTTCCTCTGGAGAGGGATGAAATCGCTAGCGAAAGAAAGTTTAATGAACTTTTCTAAAGGTCACAGCAGATTCTGCCATTGGGTAACCCCTACTTGCGTAGAATGTGATCTCAAGTTCTTCTGTAACCTTTTAGACAGATAGGAGACGTTCAGCATGGCTGATCCCAGAGATACAGAGCTTATAAAACCGTTTAATGGCGACCCTTTTACGGGGCATTTATCGACTCCCATCAGTGATTCCGGTATTGTTAGGGCTTTCCTCAACAATCTACCCGCCTACCGCAAAGGGATATCACCCCTGCTGCGAGGTTTAGAGATTGGTTTAGCTCACGGCTATTTCATCATTGGCCCTTGGGTCATCTTTGGTCCGCTGCGGGACTATCCGGGTGCAGCCAGTTTAGGTGGATTAATTTCAGGCGTGGCTTTGATTATCATTGCAACCGCCGCTATGGCTGCCTATGGCATTGCCAATTTCCAAGAAGGTCATAACACTGCCGTTGCTAAGCAAAATCCCAAAACCCCTGCTGAACTGACTACGGCTGACGGCTGGAGCCAGCTTGCTGGTGGGTTCTTTATTGGTGGCATGAGTGGCGCTTTCGTCGCCTATTTCCTGCTGGCCAATTTTGATGTTGTGGATGCCATACTGCGTGGCGTCGTTCACAATACATAGCCATTTTTGGGCTGGCAGTCTTTGGCTTTAAGTGTTGGACTTAAGCCATCAGTCAGCTCTACGTTATCTCCGTTTTGAAACCCTGTAAATTTAGTGAGGAAGGTTTGACATGACAGGTGCATACGCAGCTTCATTCTTGCCCTGGATTTTGATTCCTGTTGTTTGTTGGCTCTTGCCTGCTGTGGTAATGGGTCTTTTATTTATCCACATTGAAAGCGACGCTTAACCCATTCTCAAAGTCTAAACGCCATTTTTAATTAATTGTGGGAAATACCCTGCCTAAGCGCTAAGCGCCAGCTCCGCGAACGGGTAGGGTATTTTCTGATTAAAATTGTGGTGGCATCTAGTTAGTTGATACGTGATGGATACGGATGAACTGAAGCGGCGTTACCTGGCTGGAGAAAGAAATTTTCATCGGGCAAACTTAAGCGGGTCAGATTTGCGTAAACTCCAATTAATGAGAGCCGACTTGCTGAAGGCAAATTTGCAAAACTCTAACTTCAGTGGAGCGAATCTAACTAAAGTAAACTTTTATCAAGCCAATCTTAGTAGAGCCGATTTGCGTCAAACAACCCTAAATGAGGCAATACTACATGGTGCAGAACTCAGTGGAGCCAATCTACATCGAGCAAGCTTGATTAAGGCTGATTTGTGTGAAGCCAACCTGAAAGGGGCAAGTCTAACTCATACTAATTTGGGCGCGGCTAAACTGGGTGGAGCCAACCTGAATAATGCCAACTTAACTTGGGCTAATCTGCGTAAGGCCGATCTGAAGGATGCTAACCTAGAGGGCGCAGACCTGAGTGGTGCTAAATTTTGCAATACAATCATGCCTGACGGGAGCATGAGAAATGATGATTGCTGAGCCAAAGTTGCGATCGCTGTTATAGCCCTAGAAGGCAAGGAAGACTTGTTGTTGAGATAGTAATTCACTCTCCACGGGTATTGACTAAGCCCTGATAAGCTTGCTAGGGTAGGCGCATTACAGAACTCAACAAACAGTCTCACTAGCGCCACAGCCATGTTCAGCAGCCGCTATTACTTTTATTTTTGGTTTAGGGAGGTTCACCGGTGGTGAAAACAGTTCCCTATGGAACCGACCCGGTGGATCGCAGAACAAAGGCTGTGGTCCATTATTTTTTTAAGGCAAACATGCCTCAAGAGCCAAGTATGACAATCTCCCTCAATAGCTGGTTTTACGGCTTTTATTTTTGGCCCAGATACGCTTCCGGGTAGGTAAAGTCACGCCAACTTTCTGCTACAACCCGGAACCTTCAAAGGAACCGGGTTTTTTATTTTTCACCCATCTTACAAAGGAATCTGACTCATGTTGAATGCCAAACTTGCTACACAATCTCATCCTGATCACAACACCCTTGTCAAACTCTCGGACAACGTCACCTTCGGGGCGAGAGAACTTGTAATTATTGGGGGGCCATGTGCCGTCGAGAGCCGATCGCAAATGGAACTCGTTGCCCAACAGCTTCAGTACGCGCCTGTTCAGGCGCTACGGGGTGGTGTTTTCAAGCCTCGGACATCTCCTTACTCGTTTCAGGGCTTAGGTGTGGAAGGATTAGAGATATTGTCAGAAGTGCGATCGCGTTACAATCTCCCCGTTGTCACAGAGGTCATGACCATCGGTCAAATTGAAGACCTTGCGGCTCAGGCGGATATGCTTCAGGTGGGCAGCCGCAACATGCAAAACTTTGATTTGCTCAAAGCACTCGGTCAAATACAAAAGCCAGTTCTGCTGAAGCGAGGGCTTGCTGCCACGATTGAGGAATTTGTGATGGCAGCCGAATACATTCTGAGCCACGGTAACTCTCAAATCGTGTTGTGTGAACGCGGTATCCGCAGTTTCGATAACTTCACTCGCAACGTACTGGATTTAGGCGCTGTTGTGGCACTCAAGCAAATCACTCACTTGCCAGTTATTGTAGACCCCTCTCATGCTGTCGGAAAGCGGGAACTGGTCGCTCCCCTGGCAAAAGCTGCTGTGGCGTGCGGAGCAGATGGATTGATTATCGAGTGTCACCCCGAACCCGAAAAGTCAGTTTCCGATGCACGTCAGGCGCTTTCTTTGGAAGATATGGTGGATTTAGTTCACAGTTTACGACCCGTAGCCGCCGCCGTGGGGCGACAGATTGCGGAATCTGTGAGTCTTCCTAAATTGGCACTAGCGTCTTAATTGACACTCCCACGATTCCGCTACGCTAAAATCGTGGGATTCTTGGTTCAGCCAGTCAACTTGCTCGCTGATGTCACCACCAGTGAGTAGAGATCGTTCTGTTCCCAAGCGTTGATTCCCGTGTGTCCCACGGTATTTATCTCGATTCCTACTTGCCTCAAAGCTTTGGCCAGGATGTTCAGCGCGGCATTGTGGTCGCGATCAAGTACTGCTCCACACGGACAAACATGAGTCCTGACCGAGAGTGACTTCTTGACCGTAGTGCCGCAGGCTGAACAATTCTGGGATGTGTGATGAGGAGCAACAGCAACCACTGTCTTCCCATACACTCTACCCAGGTATTGCAACCAGTCAGTGAACTGCGACCAGGCGGCATCACTGATTGACTTGGCAAGCTTTGAGTTCTTCACCATATTCCTCACCTGCAAGGCTTCGTAGGCAATGAAGTCGTTAGATTTCACAAGCGCATTTGCCGTCTCAATAGCAAAGTTTTTACGCTGCCGACTCACCTTGAGGTGTTTTCCTCCCAATCGATTCATCGCTTTTTTGCGGTTGGCTGACCCTTTCTTCTTCCTGGAGACTCTACGCTGTGCCCTATGAAGTGCCTTCTCGCTCTTGCGGAGATGACGAGGGTTAGGGACAGTTGCTCCATGGCTCGCGGTCAAGAAGTGATTGAGTCCTACATCTATCCCAATGGCTTTACCTGTAGGAGCAAGTTCCTCGGTTCGCTCCACATTGATAGCAAACTGAGCGTAGTAGCCGTCAGCTCTACGGATGACTCGTACTCGCTTAATCTCCTTGGGAGAGTAGAAGTGTAGGTCGCGACTACCGATTAATTTAAAGGTGCCAGCCGCAAAGCCATCTGTGAAAGTGAGGTGTTTCTTATTAGGGGAAAGCTTCCAACCGGAAGTCTTATACTCAACGGAGCGGGAAAACTTTTTGTATTGTGGATAGCCTTTCTTTCCGGGTTTATTGGCTTTGCAATTAGCGAAGAATCGTTGGATAGCAAAAATGGCACGTTCGGCTGATGCTTGGCGTGCCATTGAGTTAAGTTTACCTGCCCACTCAAACTCAGCAGCCATTACAGCGCATTGCTTGTAGAGGTCGGACAGCTTAACTCCTCGATTGTCCATCCAGTACCTAAGCGCTTTATTACGGATGAATTGAGCCGTGCGAATCATCTCGTCGATGACTCGATACTGCTCTGCCCGTCCTTTTAGCTTGAACTCAAGTACTATCATGCGATAAGCATACCATGTTTATAGCCAAAAGTAGCTATAAGACCGGACGGCGCTTAAAAGCGCCAACGCTACATCCCACCCTTAAAAGAGGTGGGCTTTGCTTGTTTCTCTGTAATATCGAATCTGCTGGCATCGGAATAAGGTATTTTTTTAACGCAGAGGGTCGCCAAGGAGGGCGCTGAGGAACGCAGAGTTTTTGGGGAAGATGTCAGTCTCAGTGCTTGGTTGGTAATAGCTAGACGGTCATCTTCTCCAGTGGCTACCGTATCGTTGTAGAGCGCGATCGCTCACCCAATCTACTCAACTTATTGTAGAGGGGCGCGATTGCATGATTGCACCAGCGTAGCTGATCGCTCTCGCATCCGGTCGCATCTGACCCCAGTCCCCACCGACCATCGCGTTTGACTCTAGGCATCGCCTTGACCCTAAGCCAATCCCTCCTGAATTCCTCTTCCTTGTTGAGACAGTACTTACGGCTCAAGAAAGGCGAAGCCAAAAAACTGCAACCTAACAAATCGCTTTATTCCCAAAGTTGGATTTATGCCACCCTTCAAGAGCAAAGCCCACAAAGTTTTCTAGTATCAAAGAATAGCCTTTCAATTTTTCTCGTTTTTTATCCTCACTCTCAATACTTTTTACAATCATGTCTCTAAACCCTCAACAAGAAAAAATCCTGCAAGCTTTTGTGAGTGCCCTTGAAAAGCAAGATGAATCTTTGCCAGTGGGACTACAAAAGCAGCTCAATGCCATCGGTCAGAACTTGGAAGCTCGGATTGTGGAACTACCTACCATCGCAGCCAGCCTGCCTTCTTTAAATCAGGCTTACCAGGTAGCTCTATCTGATACACAAACGGATAAAGGTGATCCAGGCGCAACATTGGTTTCTACGAATCAGGATCGCAGAACCGAACTTCGCGAACACGCTGCCCAAATTCTCACTGATTCAGACCCGGTTCAAGCCGCTCAGCGAAACAAATATCGAGGGTTAGGGCAAATTGCCACAAACCCTCTCAAGCGCTTCTTTGGCAGGGGTTAGGAAATATACAACACAAGGAATCAGGCTGAGACCAATTAAAACCGTGCCACTCTTCCCTCCGCCCCCTAACCTCACTGCTGGTACTGTGACCGACCCCCACAAGGGGATGGAAACACTCTTTGCGCAAAAGTACCCCCATCAGATTTTGATATTTTGATAGAGGTTGTTTAACTAGTTATCGTAATTTGAGAGAGTTGGTTTTGTTGACCAGCCTAAAAGATTATCTTTACCAAAAGGACATACCCAAAACGGCAATCATCGCTACAAGTAACAGCAATGAAAGCAACAAAATAAACACCAGGCAAAATCCTGCGATCGCCCACAGCCTTTGATGGCGTTTAAACGCTTTCACACTCTTCCAACGGCGGCTTTTCCAAGCCCACTCATTGCCTTTGACACCTAAGATGATCGCCATCATCGGCCAAGTCATCCCCATCGTAAAGGGAAGGGTAATGATAGAAAAATCACTCCAGGCTATCAGTCCAATCCAAACTTGATTCGGGATACACCACAAACCAGGAAGGAAAAAGGCACCCCAGTTCCAGCCGTGAATTTCCTCTGGCACGGCGACGGAGGAGTCCAATAACTGCCCTTGACCTGCATGATTCCCAGAACCATTATGAGCTGGCTTAGATCGGGAATTAGCTGCCTTTGGAATAAACGCGATCGTATTCATCATTTGGGTGGTGGCTGAGACATGTGATGCTGTGGCTAACAGGTATTCCACCACTTCATCAGCGGAGTGAAAACGATCAGAAGGATTGGGCGCAAGCATACGATTGAGCATAAAACTCACTCGTGGACTGAGGCTGAGTTCCTGCTGCCAAATCCAGTGAAGTGTATCGGGGTCAATCAGTTCTTGGGGCTGTTTTCCAGTCATTAACACCAGTGCGGTCACAGCCAAGGCATACAGATCGCTATGAGGCGCGACGATTCCTAAGCGCATCTGTTCATCGGGAGCATAACCCATTTTCCCCAAACGAGTCTTACTACTAAAGGGGACCGAATTGGGCGTATGGGAAACGGTTTCACCCACTTCAAGGGGAATTTGGACAACCCCACCTAAATCAATTAAAATCGGCAGTCCATCTGAGGCACGGCAGATGATATTGTCAGGAGAGATATCGCGATGAATGATACCCAAGGAGTGGAGATAGCTTAAAACAACGAGCAGTTGCCACAAGAGTTCGACGATTTCGGCTTCGCTGAAGTATTGCCCGATCGCCATTCGCTCTTCTAATAAAGTGTGGTAAGTTTTACCCTCAATGTAGTCTTGGACTAGAAAGAGCCGCTTTCCCTCCCGAAAAAATTCCCAGAACCGGGGAATCTGGGGTGATGAAAGCTTGTACAAAATGGCAGCTTCTCGTTGAAACAGTTCCTCAGCTTTCTGAAGTGCTTGAGTTCCTTGCAGGAATGGCATCAGCTCTTTGAGCGTGACCCGTTCGTTAAAGCGTCCCGTATCTTCGGCAAGGTAAGTTCGACCCATTCCTCCCTGACCGAGTGGATGCACAATCACATAGCGATCGCGTAATCGCGTTCCAGGAGTCAAATTTTTGCCAACGGATTTCAGCTTTGGTTTGGGCATGGGGACACCGCAGCCAGAACAAAACCGTGAACTCCTGGGATTATCTTTCCCACAGCTCGTACAAGCAATTGCATTCATGAAGCCACTCTCAAGGGTTACCAGCTGATTGATTCCCGCATAACTACTAGCTTAGCCAGTCCCGTTCCTGACCGCCTAGTAAGCCATCTCATCCAATTACCGATGATGAACTGAACCTACCGGAACCGATCTTGAGTAAAGTATGCTATTTCCTTACAGTATGCGATCGCTGCGATCGCTAGTCCGGCCTTAACGTTCTGATTTCCCAACAGGGATGTAGTTCTACCATTGAGCCATCCGGCAAGGCACGTTTATGCATACCGTTGTTCTCGTTCTGGTTCAAGTACTAATTATCATTGGGCTTTCCCGACTCATGGGTCTGGGGTGCCGAGTCCTGAAGCAACCTTTGGTAATTGGTGAAATTATTGCTGGAATTATGCTGGGGCCATCTCTGTTGGGTTTACTAGCTCCCAATTTGGCAACGACGTTGTTTCCTGCCGAGACACTTCCCTTCCTCAATGTGCTGTCTCAGGTGGGGCTAATCTTCTTCATGTTTCTGATTGGCCTAGAGCTAGACCCAAAATATCTCAAGGGCAACTTAGATATCGCTGTTTTGACCTCCCACGTCAGTATTTTGGTGCCCTTTTCTCTGGGAAGTTTGATTGCATTATGGCTTTATCCCCTGGTGTCCAACGGTAGCGTTGCCTTTACCGCCTTTGCTTTATTTTTAGGCGCAGCACTGTCGATTACAGCCTTTCCCGTCTTAGCCCGGATTATTACGGAAAACAACCTGCAAGGTACACGTTTAGGAACTTTGGCGCTGACTTGTGCGGCGGTGGATGATGTTACGGCTTGGTGTTTGTTGGCACTGGCGATCGCAGTTACTCGTACTAACAGCATGATCGGTGCAGTGCCCACCGTTATAGAATCCCTAGTCTACATTGGGTTCATGCTAACAGCGGGGCGCTGGTTTCTAGAGAGACTGTCCCGCTTCTACAACCTCACGGGACGCCTCACTCAGCTCGTTTTAGCGGGGATCTATATGGGTGTGGTTGCTTCTGCCCTGATTACTGAGCTGATTGGCATTCACTTAATTTTTGGGGCATTCCTCTTGGGAGCGGTAATGCCTAAAAATCCTGGATTGGTCAGGGAGTTGGCTCAGAAAACCGAAGACTTTGTTCTCGCCTTTCTACTACCGATCTTTTTTGCCTACAGTGGTCTACGCACCCAGATTGGCTTGCTCAATCGTCCTGAACTCTGGTTGCTATGTGCCTCTGTGGTCGCCGTGGCAATTCTTGGCAAGTATGTTGGCACCTATGTAGCCGCTCGTGTCGGTGGTATTGAAAACCGCGAAGCTTCTGCTTTGGGTTGGTTAATGAATACTCGCGGTTTAACAGAACTCATTGTGTTAAACATTGGTCTGAGCTTGGGTGTGATTTCCCCTTTACTGTTCACCATGCTGGTGATTATGGCCTTGGTGACAACCGTGATGACCTCGCCATTGTTGGAGTGGACTTATCCTAAAAAGCTAATTCGGTTGGATTTAGCAGAACCAGAAGCCGGTGTGGAAACAAGTTCGCCAACCCTTGAACCCGCTTATCGAATTCTTGTACCCGTTGCGAATCCCACAACACAGAAAGGGTTATTACAACTTGCTGTAGCCATTGCGGGAACCGGGTTACCTAATGATCGCGGACACGGCTTCACGACGCAATCCGCCGTGGTTCATCCCCTCAGCCTGATTCAATTAGAAGAAGACTATCTGTTTGAAAATACACCCATTGAAGCAGAACGCTTAATTCAACAGCGCCGTTCACGCTTAGAGGAATTGATTCAAACCTTAGAACCTCCAGAAACCCGCGAATCCGTGCATCCCATTGTTCGCATTGCCAAGGATGTGGCAGGAGCAACGGCAGAGATTGCTCAACTGGATCGAGCCAATTTGATTCTAGTGGGTTGGCATCGCCCTGCGTTTAGTACCAACCGCTTAGGGGGGCGCGTGGGGCAAATTCTGACTACAGCGCCGATAGATGTGGCGGTGTTTGTGGATCGAGGACGAGAGCGTTTAGAAACGTTGTTGGTGCCGTATGCCGCTAGTACTCATGATGATTTGGGATTAGAACTGGCGCTTAGACTACTGGTCAATGGAGAGCATCGCAGTCTTACGGTTTTAGGTGTGGTGCAAGGGAACGATGACTTTAGGGATTTAAGTTACGAGTTTCGCACCCTGATGGAGCAATTACCATTGAGTGTGCGTGATCGCATTGATATTCAGATTATCGAAGCACCGGAACCGATTCAAGCCGTCGTTGAGGCATCTAGCTTAGTTGACCTCACCATTGCTGGTACTAGTCGCGCTTGGGGGATTGAGCGTCAAACCTTGGGACGGTATACCGATGAATTAGCGATCGAGTGCCGCTCCTCACTCTTAATTACCCGTCGCTATTCTCAAGTGACCTCTCACCTGAGCTCTGTGCTTTCCCTGTCCAATAGCGAAGCATCCATTGGTCAAAATGAGTCTGGAGTCCAAGCCTAATGAGTCATTTCAAGCTTAAATCATTGGTCTTTTATGGGATAACGATCGGTGCTGTTGTAGTTTTATTTAACGTGGTCACGGCATACGGAAAGGCCAATCTTAAAGCACCACCTAAAATCACGGGTCGGTATCGCATCAGCGCTCAAAACTTACCGGATTGCCTTAAATCGGATACCTTGTTGCTGAATCTTGAGCAATCTGGAATTTACCTCAACGCGTCTTTACTCCCTGCCCAATCAAATACTCACTTAGAAACGCTCGCGGCAGAGAAACCCTCTCTCAATGGAGAGCTGAGTTATCCCAAGCTGAGTTTATCCGGGCCAATTCCTTTTGTTAGCAACTGTAAAAATCTGGCTCAGCAAGCAGACGCGGCAGGACATCCCCTATCCGTTAATATTCAAGGCGTCGTCCAGGGAAAAACCCTCACAGGTCAAATCAGCCTGAATTCAACAGCAACAACGGCTGAATTTATAGCTGAGTTAGAAGAACCCAAGGAAAAGCCGCAGGAATAATGTCAATGCAACAAATTACAGGTAAAACTAAACTGTTGGGGGTGATTGGCCATCCCATTGAGCATTCCCTTTCCCCCGTGATGCATAATGCTGCAATTGCCCAGATGGGAGTAGATTACGTCTATCTGCCCTTCCCGATCAAAACAGCGGATTTAGGTGTTGCGATCGCAGCTTTTGCGGCTATTGGTGTGCAAGGATTTAGTGTTACCATTCCTCACAAGCAAGCCATCCTCTCCCTGTTGTCAGAGGTTTCTGCGATCGCTAAACTGACTGGAGCTGTCAATACCGTTTGGCGCACAGAACAGGGATGGAGTGGTACCAATACGGATGTAGAAGGCTTTGTTGCACCCTTGCAAGCCTTGAACCGGGATTGGAGTCAAACCACCCCCGTCATTTTAGGACATGGTGGGGCAGCACGCGCTGTCGTTGTGGGTTGTACTCAGCTCGGTTGTAATGAGATTCACATTGTGGGGCGCAATGTGCAAAAGTTAAGCCAATTTCAACAAAGTTGGATGAATGCACTCCTACCCGTCACGATCAACATCCACCGTTGGGAGGAACTACCAGAGTTATTGCCTCAAGCGGATTTGGTCGTTAATAGCACGCCTGTAGGGATGTATCCTCACGTTGAACAATCTCCCCTCGATGCCGCAGCCATGCAGTTGTTACGTCCAGATGCGATCGCCTACGACTTAATTTATACCCCCAACCCGACGCAGTTTTTGCAGCAAGCCAAAGAACAGGGTGCAGTTGCGATCGATGGTTTAGAAATGCTGGTTCAGCAAGGCGCTACTGCTTTAAAAATTTGGGTAGAACAAACGCCACCTGTAGATATTATGCGGCGATCGTTGCAGCAGCATTTGGGTTTATTGACTTAATAAGTTGTGGATAAATATTATCCAATAAACTGAAATTACAATAACCAACAACTATGGTTCAAACTCTCCAAGCCAAAGAAATCACGTTGCGCGACTTGATTGTAAAATTTGGTATTCAGCTAGTTGAAGATGAACAATTTTTCTGGGAGTGGCAGGATAATTTACCAGAACTCACCCCATTTGATTCACAACTTTTAGACAAAGTCAAGTCAGGTTTCGTAAATTTACTTAATTACCCACCCCTTCTAGAAGATGTCGTCAGAATGGCGGTGCTAGACCCCATTCTGTTTATCGGAGACTTTTATTTAGCGCCTTTTTACGTTAAATCAGAAGAGTCTGTTGATATTATCTCAGACGATGAGGGGGTTATTGTTAAAGGAAAAATTGATACTTTAGTTTTAAAAGGCCAACTTTGGGTAATGGTCGTTGAGTCCAAAAAAGCAGCATTTTCCATAGAAGAAGGACTCGCCCAAATTATTGCTTATATGCTAGGCAATCCTCATCCTGAAAAACCGAGTTTTGGCATGATTACCACGGGTGGAAGTTTTGTTTTTGTCAAATTAGTCAAAGGGGAAGTTCCCCTATATGCTTTGTCTAGGGTTTTTATTACTCGCAATCCTGGCAATGAATTGTATGAAGTGCTGAGAATTCTTAAGCGCTTGAGCCAATTGGTTAACAATTCTGGTGAGAATGGGTCTTCAGAGTGAACGACCTCAATATTTCCACTCTAATTATCAATCGTATTTGGTACTTTTACCACTGAAA
>NZ_DATNPA010000015.1:0-8481 GCF_036703385.1 Allocoleopsis sp.
CATTGTTCTAACCAATCCTCGAACAGGGTGATCTGTGCCGTTGTGGGTTTAAGCTTGAATTCGTAGGTCAGACTCAACACTTACATTACCTCCTTGTTTCCAGTATAGAGTTTTTTACAAAATCAATGAGCGTTTCTTAAAGCGCCACAGCACACACAAAAGCCGTCCTGGAAGGACGGGGCTTTCAACCCAATTTTTTTGGTAAAAAAAATAGGTATTCTTCAAACGGGAAGAGAGTAAGTACTAAGGCATCAGCAACGTTGATCGCACTACCTGCGTTAAATATTGTGTCAAGGTAAATGCATCAACCCCTAACTCAGTCCTCTCTTGAGCCGCTAAAATACCGGCTTGAGCGTGCCACCAAGCCGCCGTTGCTACGATCGCTTCTAAAGGCTGTTCACTCAAGGATGGATAGGCCACTAGACCTCCGATCAATCCGGTTAGAACATCCCCACTACCACCACGAGCAAGAGCGGGCGTACTTTCAGGAATCAGCCACACAGAGCTTCCAGCATGAGCGATTGCCGTTCTCGCCCCTTTGAACAACACCACTGCCCTACTCAACTGGGATGCTTTCCAAACAGCACTTACTCGATCTGGCAGCAAACTCGCTGAGTCGGGAAATAAACGTTTGAACTCACCTACATGAGGGGTTAAGACGGTAGGCGTCTTACGCCTCAACAAGGTTGGGATGGTTCTCAGTTCGGCAAGGATGTTTAAGGCATCCGCATCTACTACTAAAGGGCATTCAGCTTCTAAAACATGCTGTACCACAGGTTTAGCTTCCCGTGTCAAACCAGGGCCACAAGCGATCGCACTATAATCTCCCAAATCAATTGATTCGGGTAAATGGGCGATCGCTCCCTCTGGAGTTTCCGGGCAACCAATAATCAATGCCTCTGGCAAATGACTGACCAGCAAAGGTTTAAGCGATTCCGGTACGGCGATCGAGAGCATCCCCACCCCACTGGCACGCGCTCCCAAACCCGTCAAAATCGCTCCTCCCGCATATCGGCGTGAGCCGCAAATTAGCAGCAGGTGTCCTTCTTTATACTTGTACGTGACCGCCGGACGAGGCAATGGGAGGTAGTTTCGCGCCATTGTCGCGGTCATCCTTAGCATCCCTGCTGGTTGTCCCAGAATTGCCCAGACATCACTGGGAGGGATACCAAAATCAATTAACTCGGCTTCACCGATATACTCCAAAGCTTGATCTTGTAGAAAGGCGAGTTTCCACAACCCCAAACAAAAGGTACGGGTCGCACGTACCGCCGTTCCCAGTACTTCTCCGGTATCGGTATGGATACCCGACGGCAGGTCGATGCTGACAACGGGTTGTGACCACTGATTTAACTGCTGAATCGCATCAGCAATCTCACCAGAGATTGATCGCGTTTGACCAAACCCAAACAAGCCATCAATAATTAGGTCACAGTTCTGTAAAGGCTGAATCTGCTCATACACTGGAATACCCAAACTCGCGGCGTACTGGGTATGCTGAGAAGTCAGTTCCTTAGGCTTGGCGATCGGACGGTAAATCAGCACCTCGTAACCCTGCAAATGCAGCTCTCGCGCCACCACTGAAGCATCACCGCCATTGTGACCTGGCCCCACTAACACACCGATGCGGCGATAGCCAGAAAGAGGATAACGCTTCTGAATGCGACGGGAAAGCAACCCTGCAACTTTTTCCATCAATGCTGCAACTGGCATTCCTGCTTCAAAAATGCGCCCCTCAATCTCGCGCATCTGCTGGGCTGTTACTATGACTTGCTCGATTTGTTCTCGCCGATTTGTACTTTTTGTCAAGGCTTCCTTACCTAAAAAACCGACTATATCTACTCAACAATAGTGTTAGTTAAATGAAATCCTTCTTTAGCATAGAGAAGAGAAGGGAGTACAACTTTCAGCTTGATCGCTCACTAGCTGGGAGGCAACGCAGCCTGATCATTGTATCGTCAGAATCCAACTAGTCATATAGACTAAATTGACGCCACGCCCATGCCTAGGCAGCCTAATTCTATTACCTTTGTTCCCAAACGTTGGTGGTTCATTCTTCCCCTGGGTCTGTTGGTTTTGCTGTTCGCTCACGACATGGCTCTGATCTACCGGATTCAGCCAGCCGTGTCTTTGTGGTTTCCTCCCTCAGGTGTGGCGATCGCACTGACTCTCTGGTGGGGGCCTGTGGGAATCCTCTTGACGGCAGTATCTTCAATCCTCATAGCACCCCACTGGGGAAATGATGGCTGGACTCAAATCCTTAGTTTAACCGACGCGACAGAACCCCTAGTGGCTTGGTTTCTTTATCGCCGTTGCTTTTTGGCGACGCTGTCGCTGTCTCGCCTGAGAGATGCCGTCGCCTTTATCTTAAGTGCACCATTAGCCGCCTGCGCCACCTCCGCGATTGTCGGGAGTTTCACTCTAGTCGCTGTGGGCAAGATGCCTTTGTCAGATGTACATACGAGTATTCTGCACTGGTGGCTGGGTAATGCGCTGGGGACACTAGCGATCGCACCCACAGCCCTTTTACTATTAACCCCATTCTTGCAACGCTGGGGTTGGTTGCCGCTCCCTAACCCACCCAACGAACCGAATCTTGTCAGCTGCCGCCAATCCAGTAGCTTCTGGGCAGAGGTGGTGGCGATTGTGGTGTTCGCGATCGCCACAGCAGCACTTACCGTGTCAAAAAGCAATAATGCAGGCTTTGTGTTTCAGCAGTTCTCGTTTTTGGGCTTTATACCCATTCTCTGGGCTGCAATCCGCTTTGGAGTGACAGGCGGTACGCTGACTTCAAGCTTCTGTGTGCTGGTGACACTGCTTGCCTATCTCCTAAGTTACCCCCAGGCTGTCTCGTCGCCTAGCTTCCCTTTAGCCCCAGAAATCTTGTTTGTCCACAAACTCAGCTTGCTGGTGCAGTGCGCTGTCAGTTTATTGGTGGGATGTGCCACTACCGAACAGGAAGTGACTCAAGTGGCACAGGCAGTAGAAGGAGTAAGGCTTCTAGAGCATCAAGCTCGCGCCCAACTCAACGAACAGCTTCTTCAACTCAACAGCGAACTCAAAGAAGCGAACACGCGCCTCCAAGAATCGAATCGAGAGAAGGATGAACTGCTCTTGCGCGAACAACGTGCCCTCGCTGAAAGTGTTAGCGAAGCAGCACGAAGTGCAGAGGCACGAAAGGCAGCAGAAGCCGCCAACCGCATTAAAGATGAATTTCTCGCCGTCCTCTCCCATGAACTCAGAACTCCTCTCAATCCCATCCTGGGATGGTCAAACGTACTCCGAAGCCGTCAGTGCGATGCCGATACAACGGAACGTGCTCTAGAGACTATCGAACGCAATGCCAAGTTGCTGACGCAACTCATTGATGATTTGTTAGATGTTTCCCGTATTCTTCAAGGCAAGCTAAGCTTCAATGCCTGTCCTGTGAATCTGGTATCGACGATAGAAGCCGCCATAGAAACCGTATACTTGGCAGCCCAAGCCAAGTCTATTCAGATTCAGACTTTTTTTGACTGGAATGTAGGGCAAGTTTTGGGCGATCCAAACCGCTTACAGCAAGTCGTTTGGAATCTACTCTCAAACGCTGTTAAGTTCACACCGGAAGGAGGGCGGGTAGAAGTACGACTGTCAGTCATTAAAGGCTTGAAAGTTAACCAATTCAAAGCTGAAAGTTGGGAAGATAAGATAGGTGGCGACTCCAGCTTCGCACTACAACGTTCAAACCTACAACCTTTTAACCTGCAACCTTCAACTTCCTATGCTCAAATTCAGGTAAGCGATACAGGCGAGGGTATTCATCCTGATTTCTTGCCTCACGTCTTTGAGTACTTTCGTCAAGCTGATAGCACAACAACAAGAGTTTTCGGTGGACTCGGTTTAGGGCTAGCGATCGTCCGCCGCTTGGTAGAACTGCACGGTGGGACAGTCTGTGTAGAAAGTCCAGGAAAAGGATTGGGCGCAACCTTTAGCGTAACGCTACCGTTGATGGTTGAGCCGCCGTCCTGTAGTGAGAAGAATGTATAGAGTCGCCAAGGCGACTCTTGACTCTCGCCAAATACTGGAAGCTTGACTCGTCAATCTTTCTCCTTGGAGCTTACTCCTGCGGAGAACGCTGCGCGAACTGCCCTCTGCCTTTTGCTATACCAGGTAAGATTCAGTAATGGCTGACGATTCGCTCGTTAATTGCCGAAATAAACGCGAGCATCCATTCCTAGAGACCGAAAATAGTTACTCCATCGATCTGCCTCCTTTCGGCTATTAAAGGGGCCAACAGCAACATGAGAGCCTCTTGGCCCTTCTCGTTGGTTCACTGCACTCTCGCTAATTCCTAGGCGCATGACCTCAGCTGCAATGTTCGGTAAGTCTCTGCTGTTTCCTGGAATGACAACAAAATAGCCGCGTGAAGCGACGCTATCGGGTATGGAATCGCTGGCGAGTCTTTCAGGACTCTCTAGATCAATCTCACTACCAGTAGTGAGTGAGGTAACTGGCTGCTGAAAATTAGCCCCAATATTACCAGGGATGGGGGTAACTTGCGCTCGAATGCCGCTTGCTGCCAAAGTACGGACTCGTGACTCCGCGTTATAGGCATCAGAAAATATTCCCGCTTGAATCACTCTCTCTCCTCGCCGCACAAAGGCTCCTGGTTCAATCTGCCGCACTTGAGATAACAGAAAAGAACTATCCCCATCAATATCCACTCGGTAGAGATTGGAAGTTGGAGTGAGTCTACGAGATGGGAGGGATGCAGGAGGTGCTTGGAAGTTGAACTCGCGCTCAGGGAGAGGCGTATTGGGAGTTGTATTGGGAACTGTATCAGGTAATGTTGGGGGCGACGGCGAAGTCGGAACGTTAAACGTCGGAATGGATGAGGGGGAAGGGAAAGATGAGGGGGGCGGTAATTCGTCAAAGATTCGAGGTTCTGGCAGGTTTTGTTGGGCAGAAGCTGGAGCCAGATTGCTCAACGACCCACCCCCAAGCAGAAGCAATGGCAGCCAAAGGGGTGCCGTGACTTGTATTTGAGAACACCTCAATCGTTTAAACAGTCTGTTCATGACGGGAAATCCACCCGATTTGCTATTGACATCCTCACCGGCCTGAAGGCGCGGTGATTCCCAAGCCTCGCGACTTAGGTTTCTGCTTCTTTCCCTTACGGGTATTTCGCAGCTGCCTTTTAGGCTCATGCCTATCGGGTCTTATGCTCGCTCCACAGACTATCACCGCAAGTCCTGCGGCGAGAATATTTTGTGCGGCATTGATATCTCTGTCATGGTGTGTCCCACATTTAGGACAATCCCATTCCCGGATATCAAGCGGCAATTTATCGACAACGTGACCGCAGTTCCCGCAGCGCTTAGAACTGGGGAACCAACGGTCAATTTTGACCAGCGTCCGACCATACCACTGGCACTTGTATTCCAACTGACGAATCAGCTCCGACCAGCTGGCATCTGCAATAGCACCTGCCAGCTTGTGGTTTTTCATCATGTTCTTCACAACTAAATCTTCGACAGCAATCGTTTGGTTTTCACGTACCAGTCGAGTTGTTAGCTTGTGAAGTAAATCTGTGCGGGAGTCGGCAATAGCTGCATGGATGCGTGCTACTTGAAGCCTTGCCTTCTCTCGGTTATTGGAACCTTTGACCTTGCCAGACATGGCTTTTTGGGCTTGTCTTAGCTTAAATCTCAGTCGCTTGAAGTGTTTGGGGTTAGCAACCTTCTCCCCGTCACTTGTCGTAATCAGTGAGGTGATTCCCGCATCAATGCCTACAGCTCTATCTAGTTGAGGCAGGGGTTTAATTGTGTGGTCTTCAACCAAGAGGGAAACGAACCACCGACCCGATGCATCTAGTCTTACTGTTACAGTAGATGGCTCACAACATGTAGGCAGCGTTCGACTCCATCGAATAGGCAAAGGGTCATTACACTTTGCCAGCCACAACTGCCCGTCTTTCCATCGAAAAGCAGCACGAGTAAATTCAGCACTTCCCCCGTTTCTCTTCTTCTTGAAGTTGGGATACTTCGCACGACCTGCCCAGAAGTTAGTGAAAGCTTTTTGCAGGTTCCTCAAGCCTTGCTGAAGTGGAACGCTGCTCACCTCGCTTAAAAATTGCAAGTCTTCTTGCTGTTTCCAAGAAGTGAGCATCCCAGACGTTTGTTTGTAGTCAACTCGTTCCTTGCGTTCGTACCAAGCTTCTGTCCTGGTATGCAAGGCTTTGTTGTAGACCAACCGAACGCAACCCAATGTACGGCGCAAGAGTTGTTCTTGTTCCTGTGTTGGGTAAAAGCGATATCGGTAGGCTCTTTGAATCATGCCTTACATCCTACCATGTTCCCGGTAAAGCTATCCTGGAAGGACGGGGTTTTAAACCCATTTTTCTGATAAAAGTATCACAATCAGTTACCGACTAGAACCAAGACTGACCAAAACAGTGAACAGTTATCAGTGACCAGGGAAAGGCATGGCGGTCAGAAAGCAGCAAACTCCCTCAGATGTTAAAAAATGGGGAATATAACGTCCCCACCGCTCTGAAACTCCCTCGATCGCGGTATGTTGGCAATAGTTAGTTTTAACCCATCTCTATGGCTACTACCGTTTGGACACGCCGCCACGTTCTTGGGTTGGCTGATTTCACACCCGCAGAATTCGATACAGTCTTGCAAACGGCTGCCAGCTTTCGGGAGGTACTCTCAACGCGGACAAAAAAAGTACCCGCGTTGCAGGGTCATGTGGTTGCCAATCTGTTCTTTGAACCTTCAACTCGCACCCGCAGTAGTTTTGAACTCGCGGCAAGGCGTCTGTCTGCTGATACGCTAAACTTTGCAGCCGGTACCTCTTCCCTCACTAAGGGAGAGACCATTCTCGATACGGCGAAGACCTATCTAGCAATGGGAGCTGATATGATGGTGATTCGCCATCGGGAGGCTGGAGTACCCCATGCGATCGCATCTGAAATGAACCAGCTCGGTGTTCGGGTCAGCATCCTCAACGCTGGTGACGGACAGCACGAACATCCCTCCCAAGGATTGCTTGATCTATTTACGATCACATCCCTGATCGACTTTGAATACCCCCGCTTAGGGCTCCTGGCTGGCAAGAAGATTGCTATTGTGGGAGACATTTTGCACTCGCGGGTTGCTCGTTCTAATATCTGGAGTCTGACTTCGAGTAAAGCGGAAGTCCATCTTGCTGGTCCACCGACACTGCTACCTAAGTTGCTGGCTGAAATTGGCGATTCGTCAATCTCCAATCCCAAATCTCAGAGCCAAAATCGAAAGCTATTTCTCCATTGGGAACTTGAACCTGCTCTGAAAGATGCGGATTTTGTCATGACCTTGCGGTTACAAAAGGAACGCATGACTTCCCATCTGTTGCCGAGTTTACGAGAATACCACCAACACTATGGAATTACGCGCGATCGCTTAAAACTTTGCAAACCGGACGTTAAGATTCTCCACCCAGGTCCAGTCAACCGAGGGGTAGAAATTAGCTCTGACCTGATGGATGACCCACAGTTTAGTCTTATCTCCCAGCAGGTAACCAGCGGCGTTGCCGTCCGGATGGCACTACTATACCTGATGGGAAGCGGCAAGAATTAGTGATGCGCCAATAGCGAACAGTTGTGACTAGTTGTCTGGAGCGTTACTCGTTGGGAGTCAGTAGTTAGACGTAATTAATTACATAAAAAATGGGCTGAAAACTTTGTCTAGCAAGGAATCAGCATGTAATTAATTCTGTCCGGCTACTTAAAAATCCGTTCTACCAAGTTGCATTCAAACGTATGGCGCTCTCTTTCTCTTACCTCCGCGTCGTCTGTGCCTGGAGTGGTGCGTTAAATTCTACGTTATACTGCCACTCAGTATCACCTAATAAAGAGGCTTGCTCTCAGCTGAGGTTGAAATCTCCCAATGAAACTTGGTCACCCATTGCTGATAACTAGTGACTGATTTGTTGTTGCCTAAGTCAAAGTCTTAAAGTTCCGGTAAAATCGTAATACAAGTCTTTGGCTTGTATTACGAAAACATCCAAGAATATAACCAAATTAAAAGATATAAATAAAGATTAACACTGTATAATTTAAGACGAATATTACAGCTAAATCTTTGCAGGGTTAGCCATTGTTTACAGATGGCGATGAAACTCAATAGTGAGTAATAAAATGGAACTCTAGCTAGAGTTTGTATAAGGTTTAGCAAAACCTGCTAACTCCGGTTATCTGAATCAGGATTGCAGTGCATCGCTAGCCTGAGCATAGACTTCCTCATTGACCGCGAGCACACCCGTGTCAGTCAAATCTCTACACTACTTCGTTACTAGAGAAAACCTATACGCCTACAGACTGTTAGCGCCGTCTGGGGCTACACAAACGAACTCCGCCTGTGCGGACTTCCTCTCAACCCACGCAGATGATTTTTGTTTGTGTAGCCTAGACTTCTAATCGCTTAGTATTTCTAATGTTATTCAACTGAAGTCAAGCTA
>NZ_DATNPA010000016.1:0-13448 GCF_036703385.1 Allocoleopsis sp.
TCGAATACCGGCAACTATGCTGAACTGACTGTTGTGGATGAGCGATCGCTTGCGCCAAAACCTGCTTCCCTATCTTTTGCTGAAGCGGCGGCTGCTCCTTTAGTATTAATCACCGCTTGGGAAGCGCTTTACGATCGCGCACGTTTGGAAGCGGGTCAAAAAGTCCTGATTCATGCCGGTGCGGGTGGTGTGGGTCATGTTGCCATCCAACTGGCGAAACTCAAAGGGGCAGAGGTTTGTACTACTGTGAGTTCTCAGGACAAAGCGAGATTAGTGCGTCAGTTGGGTGCGGATCACCCGATCTTTTATAAACAAACTGACTTTGTGCAGGCAGCGCTAGATTGGACAGAGGGAGAGGGAGTAGACATTGCCTTTGATACGATAGGCGGTAAAACCTTCTCGGAGTCGTTTCCAGCAGTACGGGTATATGGCGATGTGGTGACGATTCTCGAACCCGACTCGGCGACAAATTGGAAGACGGCGCGATCGCGTAATCTCCGCATCAGCCTTGAACTGATGCTCACCCCATTGTTGCAAGGATTGGTTGCCGCCCAGCAGCACCAAGCTGAGATTCTCAAGCAGTGTACTCAATGGATAGATGAGGGTAAACTCAAAATTCACCTGAGTGAGACTTATCCCCTCCAAGAGGCAGCGGCGGCTCATCAGGCGATCGAAACGGGGTCAACAACGGGTAAGATTGCTCTGATTCTCGAATAAATCATAGATATCATAGAACCCCAATCTTTGTAGGGGAGGGTTTAGGGATGATGTTTAGCAATCAAGATGACTGGTGTTCAAAACCCTCCCTCACTTAACGGTGGGTATGGGCGGGTTTTGTTTGTTTAGTTAGTTAGTTCGGGTGCATCCCAATGAAAACAAAAATAGTATTTTCTTGTGGGGTGGGCATCCTGCCCGCCTAGGTTTTTGGGCTGCTCGTGTCGCCTACCCCACCAAGATGTATTTATATTTACAGAATTGGGATGCTCCCGTTAGTTAGGTTCTACTTTTAAAGTTCTTGTGTCAAACTGCCCCTACAAGCAGCGTTTAAGAGGGAACAATAATAGTACCTTTGCTGGTTAGCTAAACTACAATTCGCTATCGGAGATAGCTGCGTATCGTGCCCTCATCATCTGCGAGATCCCGATCACATAATTGAATATGCTTCTGCCACTTTTTAAGCCAGCTTGACAGGTCTTCGCTGCCAGACTGATATTTCTCAATAGCACCCTGAAATTCCTTATAGAATTGATAAAACCTTACATACTTATCAATATCCACTGTAGTAAAGTTGTAGCCTGATTCTTGGGCAATATTAACGAAGCCTTGACGGTTAGCAGGACATGGGGCTTTAAGTTTTTCCTGTAAAGTTTTATCTCGGCAGACGGCTTGAAAAAATTGATAAACTTCTTCTTGATGAGACATGTCACCAATCCTTTAACATGACTTGTGTGAGAGAAATATTGTTGAAGATGCGATCACCTAGAGCCATGATAAATTGTAAATTTTGCTAGGGAATATAAATTCTCGAAAAAATAATATAGCGGTTCTCCAATGAGTGGAGTACAGTCAGACCTAACCCCCACCTCCCTTCCCTAGTAGGGAAGGGGGCTAAATTCAAAGCCTCTCTCCTTGCAGGAGAGAGGTTTGGAGAGAGGTTAGAACTGTACCGCACACAACTGAGAAACGCTATAAATGTTACAGCAGATGCAAGAGGCGATCGCTTCTTGAGGTAAAGGGCTCACAGTTTCTTAAGTAGGTGTACGTAAATAAACTTCACACCCATAAGTCAGGTTTCACAGCAGTTACCCGACTTCTCAGTCTTGAAACTTTTGGGTTTAATGGTGCCTATCTGCTTATCTTACTTTTCACGGGATGTGCAAAACATCTCTCCTACAAGGAGAGAGGCTTTGATTTTTCCCCCTTTCAACAACAAATTTATTCCTTTTCCCCCTCCTCGTAGAAAGGGGCAGGGGGAGGCGGGAAGGGGGTTAGGGGTTAGGTTTTTCGTGAACTTTTCCACATGACGTGAAAAGTCAGATCTGCTTATGTCTCCCACCCACTCAATCTCCCCTTTTAGAGGGAAGATAAGAAAGCATTTTTGTTTATGAGGGATACCAGGGAGTGAAGTCAATTGGCTACTTCCCAAAATTCCTAGTGGGATTATTCGTGATTTTGCTTGTGCTGATGCTTCCTGCATGGACAGCCACAGCAGCAACCGAGCGATCGCCTTTAACCTTAGAACTTCTGCAAGAACGCCTAAAATCGCCGATTCAAAGCGAAGGCGTTCGTACCATCGATCTGCGACAACTGATCATTAACTTGCGATCAGACAATGCAGAGTTTCGCGATCAGTTTTACCAACTACTGCAAACCCAACTCAATCGCTCCGAAACGCCCTTGGGTATCGATTTGAGTCACTCTTTAATTGAAGGAGAACTGATCGGGAGTAAGTTAGGTCTGCGTACACCCTTACATGGGGAGGCATTGTCCCCCCTGCTGACACCAGACGAACAACAACAGTTATTACGTGACCCCCGTCGATTATCTCAGCCGACGCTAATTCCCACGGTTACAGTCTTCCGAGGTGCTATCAAGTTGGTGCAAACACGAGTGATTGGAACGGTCAATTTTGCCAATACCTTCTTTCTCAATCGGGTAGAAGCCAATGGTGCCGTTTTTACTCAAGAGTCTGATTGGTCAGAAACACGCTGGACTCGATCTGTTGACTTTGCCGATACGGCGTTTGGTCGAGAAGCGAATTTTAGCGGTAGTCTATTTTCTACCAAAGCCACCTTTGCTAGGGCGCAATTCCGAGGGGTTGCTAATTTCCAAGGCAGCACCTTTGAGGGGAATGCAATTTTTAGTCACGCGCAGTTTGCACAATTAGCAAATTTTACGCGCTCTGTCTTTGGCAGCGCTAACTCCTTTACCGTTGACAACAGTACCTCTGATGAGCATTCCAGTCAAACCCGATCTGCTGAAAGCAGCAGCGCTGGACTACGTCCCGCAACGCTTTCGCTATCACTTTTGGCGGTGCGCCAAGCACAATCGCATATCCAGGAGTTCGCTGATTTTACCCACACGAATTGGCGCGATCGCGCCTTATTCAGCAAAACTCGCTTTCTAGAACCTCTTTTCCTCACAGAAGCAAGCTTTGAAAAATCCGTTGCCTTCCGGGAAACTCAGTTTAACCAACCTGTAAATCTGCGCTCTGTTAGTCTTCTGGAACAGGTAGATTTTAGTAATGCCCGATTTCTTAACGATGTTTATCTCAATGTTGCGAGTCTAACTTTTGACTCCGACCAAGCCAAAATCATTGGGGATACGGGTCGAATTGGTCGTGTGCTTTCCGTGCCAGTACTGGAAGGAAATGAAGACGTACTCCGCAATTTAGTCAGGAATTTTCGCTCCTTGCAACAAATTGCTGATGCCAATCAGTTGGAGTATACCACTCAGCGGTTGCGGCTGCGGCAGTTAGGTCGTGACCTTCTGGGGAAAGACTCCCAAGAGAAAGAACAGGAAGATCCCTCAATCCACCTCATTGCGTTCCCACATCCCAGCGTCCCCGCGTCTTCTTCTACTTCCTCTCCTCTGGGTTGGGTATTAGATGCTTTGTCTTGCGTTGGGTTGAGTCTGCTATTACTACTCAGTCGATATGGCACCAGTTTTTGGCTGATTTTTGGGGTGGGACTGGTTGCGATCGCATATTTCGGCCTGCTCTTTTGGTTAGTTGATCGTTTTCGTCGCCGCCATCCTCAACCGATTGTTCCCACCGTGTTTGAAACGCCTTGGATGTTAGGGAGTTATGGAGTGTTGACCTTTGCGGGTGTTACGGCAATTTTTCGCACAAGCGATCGCCCCTGGTTAACGCTGGCTTGCTTAGGGGTGGTGATTTTACCCATCCCCATGCTGTTGCTGTGGCGGCTGTACCAGCAAGGTCGCTATCATGATTTAATGGATGTCAGTTATTTCGTAGAAGATGGGAGTTTGCGTCAGTTGCGCCTGCTGATCGGACGCCTGCCAGTAATGCCCCGGTTCGAGATGTTTCGCGATCGCTACATGCCCATCCTCTGGGATTGCCGTTGGAACTGGCTCAACTACTACGACTTCAGCCTCAACAACTTGCTCAAACTCGGCTTCAACGACATTCGCCTGCGAGACAAACATCTGCCGGGTATCATTTCCACTTTGGTTTGGTATCAGTGGAGCCTTGGTATTCTCTACATCGCCCTGCTGTTTTGGACGCTTTCCCGGACAATTCCTGGATTGAACTTACTGATTTATCTCAAGTGAGATAATCTTATCTTCTGATATTATTTTATTAATAAGAATTGTTAAAATTAGCAAAAAAGATTGTTATTTTTTTGTTATTTTTTTAAGGGTTGCTCTTCATTTTAGCTAAAGTTATAGAAAATAGAATCTTTCAAAGACAGTAACTTTTTTAGGCATGAAGAAAAAATCTTAATATCTTTACAAGAGTCGATGTAAAGATAGTGAAATTTATCAATTCTTTAAAAACTTTCAATTTTGGAGCTGTTTCGACCCCATCTAAATCACAAAGTTAAAAACGATAAAATCAAAGTAGTCTAGAGCCAGTTAAACATACTCTTTCTCCTCTGAGCCACTAGAGGCTTGACTCAAGGCTCTAATTTTATCTTTTGGAAGAAAACCTTTTAACCCAGTGCCGCCTGAAGAAAACCATCAACTCGCCCAAGCCGCCCTTGGGTTAGATGGGTGCTTCCCTTATTACTTCTTGTCCAACCGACGAATTACTTCTGTCCGGAGGCAATAGTAGTTCGTAAGTCTATAGAAAGAGTTGGAACAAAGTTCTGTCCCAGGGTGTATCACACTACACATTCCACACGTTACACAGGAGTCAGCGAGGACTCCATGTATTCACCAAGCGCCCTGGCTGGAAGCTATGTTACCTTTACAACTCGATCCTCAAAGAATTGCCCTAGCGCATCGGGACAACACCCTTTCGGAAGAACTCTTCCAAGAATTACCCCTCGGTATCTTGGTAATGGAAGCGCAAGGAGAAATTCGCTTCGTCAATCAAGCCACACTGAACTTACTAGGACTGAGTGAAAGTCAGTTGTTGGGTCAAACTCCCGTTGATCCAGATTGGCACATCATCCAAGAAAACGGCAAGCCATTTCAGCTCAAACTCCAGTCAGTACCAGTACGAGCCAAACACACTTTAATGCTATTGGTGAGCCGCCAACCACTCAGGAATTTGGTTTTAGGGGTATATAGACCGACAATTGGCGATCGCGTTTGGCTATCGGTCAACACTGAACCAACATTAGGTTTGGATGGCAGTGTAGAGCGAATCATCTGTACCTTGAGTGATATTACCAATCTCAAGGTAGAAAAAAAGCTGTCAAAACTTCATGAGTGTTTTTTGAGTCTTGACTCCGATCCCGATGAGAACATCAACCGCTTGACGGCCTTAGCAGGGGAGATACTGGGTGGAACATGGGCGGTCTACAATCGACTCAATCAAGGCTTATTTTGGTCAATCGGTCAGTGGCAGACGCCGCCGAACTACATTCATGTGGGTGAACCGAAAAACTACATCTGCAACGAAGTGATTCAGCGCGGCACGCATGAAGTCTTTGTAATGCAAGACTTGCAAAATACGCCTTATGCTCAGAGCAACTCGGACATTGTGACCTATCAGTTACAAACCTATGTAGGAAAAGTTGTTAGATGTGGTGGTGAGTCTATTGGGGCGTTATCTGTGGTCTATCAGAACCCTTTTATTCTGAGTGAAGCGGACAAGAAACTGATGGGGATTATTGCTGCCGCCATTGGTGTTGAGGAAGAACACAAGCGGGAAGCAACGGTTTGGGCACAAAATGAAGCAAAATGGCGATCGCTCATTCAAACCAGCTCCAACCTGATCACAATACTGGAAGCCAATGGAACCATCAAGTATGCCAGTCCTGCTATCCGGAGCGTTTTGGGATACAAACCAAAAGAGTTAATCGGTCAAAATCTCTTTGAATCAATACATCCCGATGATCGGGTCAATATTGAAAAGGACTTTCAAGGCTTCCTCAAAAACCCAACCACTGATTTATCCTTAGAGTTTCGATTTCGGCACCAAGATGGCTCTTGGCGCTACATCGAGTCAACCTATAGCAATTTACTCATGGACTCGCCTGTAACGCGCATTGTGGTTAACTTCCGGGACGTTACAGAACGGAAACTAGCGGAGACAGCCATCAGGCAATCCGAAGCACAATTGAGAGATAAAGCGGCTCAACTTGAACATGCTTTACACGAACTGCAAGAAACTCAGACTCAACTGATTCAAACCGAAAAAATGTCCAGTCTGGGCCTATTAGTCGCCGGAATTGCCCACGAAATCAATAATCCTGTCTCCTTTATCTACGGTAATATTCCCCACGCGACTCAATACACTCAAGACTTACTGCACTTGATTGACCTTTATCGGGAGCAATATCCCCACCCAGCACCGACCATTCAAGCACAGGAGGAGGCAATTGACTTAGGTTTTCTCAGCGAAGATCTACCCAAACTGATGAACTCCATGCAAATGGGGGCAGAGCGCATTCGTCAAATCGTTCTTTCCTTGCGGAACTTCTCCCGCCTCGACAAAGCAGCTAGAGAGCCAGTCGATGTACACCAAGGCATCGATAATACCCTACTGTTGTTGCAACATCGATTAAAAGCGAAAGCGGGACATCCCAAAATTGAGATCGTCAAAGAGTATGGTGAATTGCCTTTGGTAGAGTGCTACGCGGGGCAAATGAACCAAGTGTTTATGAATATCCTAAGTAATGCCATTGATGCTCTAGAAGAGTTGAATGTTGAAAGGTTGGAGGTTGAAGGTTTAAACAACAACGTTCAATCGGCTCAAGAGCCACCTGCAACCCCTTGTATTCAGATTCGTACCCAAGTCAAAGACGACAATACGGTGTTAATCCGCATTGCCGACAATGGCCCTGGGATGACAGCTCAGGTACAACAACAGATTTTTGACCCCTTCTTTACCACGAAATCAGTGGGTCAAGGGACTGGTTTAGGGTTGTCAATCAGCTACCAGATTATCGTTGACAAGCACGGCGGTCAGTTAAAATGTTGCTCAACACCAACAGAGGGAACCGAGTTCTGGATCGAGCTGCCGATAACCCTACCTCAGTAACCAAAATCTTTAGATACGCGTCAGCTTAACTAGACTTTGGCTTCCAGAGACTTCAGATACTCAGTATTCACCCCAGACTCTCGGGTTAAGGCAATTTTGCCAGTTCGGGCAATTTCACGGATACCAAACTTACCCAAGACTTGGACGATCGCTACCATCTTACCAGGGTCTCCCACGACTTCGAGAGTCAGCGAATCCTCTGCAATATCCACCACACGCGCCCGAAAGACTTGAGCTAATTCAATAATCTCTGTCCGCACCGAGCTGTTGGCATTGACCTTAACCAACATCAACTCCCGCTCTACACAGGGGGTTGTAGTAATGTCCTGTACTTTGAGTACATTGATTAGCTTGTAGAGTTGCTTAGTCAGCTGCTCGATAATGCGCTCGTCTCCAGGCACTACCATCGTAATTCGGGAAATGCCGACCTGCTCGGCTGGACCAACAGCAAGACTTTCAATGTTGAAGCCCCGACGGGCAAATAGACCGGCAATTCGAGTCAGAACACCGGCTTCATCTTCGACCAGAACTGAAAGGGTATGTTTCATGAGTTAGAACTAGGGCGGCACGCAGGCACTCGCCTCGCAACAGGAGAAAGTTGTCTCGGCGTGAGTTTTCTATAATATCGCGGTCTATTGCACTGACAAAAGTACTCAATGTATCAATCAATTGGAAGGGGGCAAGGGCAGAGAAAGCAGATGGGTTATTTTGGCTCTGCTCGTCTAGACTGATCTCTCCTACGCCAAAAGACGGAGCAGGAGCCAAGGATTAAATATATTGCTAGGCAGATGCGGCTAATTCCCATATTTATCAATAATATTGATGGATTATCAAGCGTAATTGGAGCTAAACAAGTTATGGGTTGGTTAAAAAGACTGTTTGGACTCGAAAAACCAGCAAATGCTCAAGTTAACCCTCCTGCCCAGCCTGCGCCTCAAGAGACAGCTCAAGCTCCTGCGAGCACTAGCACCGAAACAATTGCCCCAGAACGTGTTGGTTTAAACGGAGAATACGACCAAAGCGGTCTTGCTAAGCGTGTTGCCTTAGCTTTCGACCATCAACCTGATCTAGCGGACGAAGAACGCCTCTGGGTTGCTCAGACTAGTGGCACTGTAGTTTTAAAGGGCGAAGTCTCTGACCAAGCAACCCTTGACAAGATGGTGAGTGTTGCCAGAGGGGTTAATGGCTGCACCGCCGTAGACACTACTCAAGTGAAAGTTGGCTAAATCGTTCTCTTCATTAATCTATCCGAGAAGTGGATATAAGAGTTCAAACCGCTTTCTTTAGGCGGATGGACACCTATCGAGTCGTTTACTCAACAGACTTTTCGGTTAGGCTTTAAGTTTCCATTCTCGACTCTCTACTCTAAAGCTCTCTACTACAACTATTGGGTAGGGAGATTTTTTATAGTTTTATTAACTCAAGGCAATAGCCCCGACTTAAGCTGAATTGCACCAACTGAAGGAAAGTGTAGGTTGGGTTAAGCGATCGCGCAACTCAACACATTCATTACAAATGTTGGGTTTCGTTATCTCAACCCAACGACAAGGCTCACTGCTTCCTCTGCTTGTTGCAGCTAAGAATTTTGATTTTAACCGAGCACTATTGCCTGTGGAGCAGCTTATTAGTGGGCAAAGGCTGCCAAATTGACAATTTGCCCCTTATAGTGATTGATGACAATCAAGCATACTTGGAGCTAGCAAAACGATGGGTTGGTTACAAAGACTATTTGGAATGGAAAAACCAGCAGAGGCTCAGGTTAACCCTGCGCCCGTAGAAACGGCACCTGAAGGCGGAGAAATTGCCCCAGAGCGAGTGGGTTTAAATGGAGAATACGACCAAAGTGGTCTTGCCAAGCGGGTGGCCTTGGCTTTTGACCAAGACTCCAACTTAGCTGATGAAGAGCGCCTTTGGGTGGCCCAGACAGGTGGTACTGTAGTTCTCAAGGGTGAAGTTACTGACCAAGGAACCCTCGATCAGATGGTTAGTATTGCCCAAGGTGTAAGCGGTTGCACGAATGTGGACACCAGCCAAGTTACTGTTGGCTAATTTTTTTGCTTGGCTCTCGCGCAGACTTTTTAGACAAATTAGCCGACTTAGCCCGCATGACTCTCTACTAAATATTATTAGTAGGGAGATTTTTTTGATGTAGCAAAAGGCAGAAGGCAGAAGGTTTATTACTGGTACTTGGTCGTTTCAGCCATTAAATCTGTCGTAACCTTTATGGCGACAGCTATCATTTTATAGATTTATAGCGCTAGCCTAAATGCTTTTTGAAAGCTTAGTGGGGCTGGGCAAGTTATCCAGTAAAGGTTGATATTTGTACACTTGATTTAATTGAAGTATATTTTTTATTAATTTCACTTATATATCACTGAACACACAAGACATTTCTTTGGGAGTTGTATGGATGTTCATTAATGTATAGAGATTCATCTATTTAATCCATAGAAATTCCAAATTTCTGCAACAATACTTTGAGGAAATTCTAAGAATATAATTGATCACACAGCACATTTATATCGATTTTCAGATACTCGAAGTACAGCTGTAGGAGCAAACAAGCGTTAGCCCCTACGATGTGCGTATTTCATGCAAATGAAGTCCGCCATAACTGATTTTACTCAGTCGTGCTAAGCACGAGAACTCTTAAATTTGTAGAGTAAATTATTCCTGATATCCGGAGGAAACTCTGTAGATATTAAAGTTCTCTGTGCTGGAACATTTTCTCAAAGTTATAGCAAACTTTGAATCTTTTGGTGTGAGGAGTTAGTGTGAATAAAAATTCTTTAATCAGAGTTTGCGGAGTAGGATTTTTAGGTTTATTAGCTGGGTCTATACCTCTAACTGCGAAGCCTGCGGTTGCCGAGGTTACAGAGGTATCAGCCCAGAAGCGGACTGAATCACTCCAAACAGACCATGAGGATCATGGCTTGGCAGAAACAGTCGATAACAGCAGTAGTGTTGCTCCTACTCAAGATGAAGCCATCGGCCTGAGTGAGCCGAATCAGAATATTGATGTGATTACAGCAAAAGGGATACAAGCGGATGCTAGCTTACTCCGTTCAACTTTGCTGAATCACAATGAGCTTAATGGGGCTCCCATTGCGATCGCTCACGAGGTAAAATCCCCATCATCTGTAGCCTCCTCCCTTCCGAGCAGTTCCCCTCTCCAGGCAGAACCCGTCACGTCAGCGAAGTCTCTTGCCCAACTCAGTAACGCTCAACCCACCAATGCAGCGGCGACCAAAGAACCAGCACAGAGCAATGCTGAGCCGATGGAGCAAGTGCCTCAGGTTTCCCAACTCAGTGATTTACCGCTCACTGACTCAATGGAACAAGTAACCAACGTTTCCCAGTTGAGTGACGTTCGACCCACAGATTGGGCTTATGAAGCGTTGCGATCGCTCGTTGAACGGTATGGTTGTATTGCGGGGTATCCAGACGGTACCTTCCGAGGGAACCGTTCCATGACTCGCTATGAATTTGCGGCGGGGTTGAATGCCTGTTTGCAACAAGTTGAGAAATTAATTGCTGGCAGTGGTACTGAATTTGCGACTAAACAAGATTTAGCCACCTTGCAGCGACTCGTTGATGAGTTTCGCCCCGAACTGACCGCTTTGGGGACGCGAGTAGACAAGCTAGAAGGTCGAGTTGCCTTTCTCGAAGATCATCAATTCTCCACTACAACCAAATTAAGTGGTCAGGCCATCTTCTCCGCCATCGGTGCGAGTGGCGGTGCTCCTAACGGTAAGGACGGTAGCATCATCTTAACCAATCGGGTGCGGCTTAACTTAGTCACCAGTTTTACGGGGAAAGATACCCTAATCACTGGCTTACAAGCTCATAACTTCCAGGGGGGTGTCTTTGGGGGAAACAGCCTTCAGAATACTTTGTTTCCAGGCTCCACCCTCACCTCAGGCATGAGTAAGCTCAGCTTTGAACCGCAATTTCCTGGCTTCGATCCCAAGGACTTATCAGACGTGGGGGCAAACAGCGTTCAGCTATATAAGCTGCTGTACCTCTTCCCCCTTGCCAATAAATTTAGTGTATTTGTTGCACCCGCTGTTGAAGTCTCGGATGCCTTTCCCGCCATCACACCTTTTGCCGATGATGGACAAGAGGCAATCTCCCGGTTTGCAGGTTATAACCCTGTCGTGCGCGTATCCGGTGGCACCTCTGGGACAGGTTTAGCCTCAGCGGCTGGCTTTATCTGGAGCCTTTCCGACAAAATCGACCTCAGAGCCTTGTATGGTAGTGTCAATGCCAATATCCCCGGTCAAGCTCAGGATGTTCTGCCAGGTGTTTCAGGTACACCCTTGGGTGCGGGTGTATTCAGCGGCAGTCGTGTTGTCGCAGCACAACTAACGGTTAAGCCCACGAATGCTATTGACATTGGTTTGAACTATGCCAACAGCTACCACGAAATCAATATCTTGGGAACTGGCCTATCTAAGTCTGATGCTAACGCTCTCGCTCTAGACACACCCAATTTAGGAATTCCGGTCAAACTCAATTCCTTTGGTGCGACTCTTACCTGGCGGCTAACGCCGAAGGTCGCGTTTAGCGCTTATGGGGCGTACATCTTCGTAGAAGACTCTACCAGTCGTGTTGATGCCTCTGCTGACTTTAGCAGTTGGATGGTGGGTCTGCATTTCAACGACTTGCTCAAGGAGGGGAATGCCGCCGGACTCATCTTTGGACAGCCGCTCTACCGCGTTGATGCGGGTGGAAGGGATGGGCGTCTTCGGGATAACGCCAATGACACAAGAGCGACGCCCTACCAATTGGAAGCTTACTACCGCTTTAAGGTGACTAATAATATCAGCATTACGCCGGGAGCCTTTGTTCTGTTTAATCCGGAAGGCAATAGCAAAAATGACACGACCGGAGTGGGTGTCATCCGCACTACCTTCACGTTCTAGTGTTCTGGTATAGCAATTGCCGAAACTGACGATTTTTCGTAGGGGCTCCTGCCCCCCGGAAAAGCCCCAAACCCTGTCGGGGCAACCACGGGGGGATTGCCCTTACTTTTTACTTTTAATAGACTTCTTGCATAAATCCTGGAATGCCCCCTAAATCCCCCAATTCTGGGGGACTTTGAGATTCCGGTTCCCCCCAAAGTTGGGGGGTTAGGGGGGCAAAAATTGAATGAGAGCAAGAGGTCTAATGAACCGACCCTCTAGTGTTCTGCTAATGGGTAATAGCTTACGCAGCCGCTGATAACGACGAAGCACTAGCATCTTGTGTCTCAGTACACTGACGCGCTAGCCAGTCTAAGATAATTTGATTTACTTCTTCGGGGCGCTCGTCATGGGGACAGTGTCCTGCATCATCCAACTCAACCAATTCCAAGTTCGGGTTGAGTGCAGCAAACTGCTGCGCCAAATAGGGGGGAATCATCCGGTCTTGACGCCCCCACATCAAAAGTAAGGGAATGTTTAAGGTCGGCAAAATAGTTTTGACCTTAGGGCCAAATGTAGCAGAGGTCATCCCTTTAAACAGAGCGCTAAATGTAGCCGCTGCCCCCCTATCTTGAGCAGGAACACTTAAGATTTCCACCAACTCAGCTGTAACAGCGGCTGGATTCGCGTAGGCACGCCCTGCCCACTTCTGGACAAAGGGTGGGCGTCTCACTAGATAAAAAACGCTTTTCAGAACCACGGGTGACGCCACAATACTCTTAATCGTTGCAACCACCGGTCGCAACCAAGGGGGAGTCATCTCCTCTTCCAAGGAAAGATCTGGCAAATTAATCATGGCGATACCTCTCACCATCTCTGGATGAGCTGCCGCTGCCGCTAAACAAACCAGAGAGCCAATTGAGTTACCCACCAATACCATTGGCTGCCGGATAAACGTTTGCCAGAACTCATAAACTTGGTCTACCCAGAGGCTGATACTGTACTCAGCGGCTACCTTCCGCGACGCCCCCCACCCCAGCATATCCAAGGCGTAAACCGTATGGTGCTCACCAATCACTTCCAGATTGTGACGCCAATGCCCAATGGAGGCTCCAAATCCATGCAGCAGCATGATGGGTGGTGCGGGTTCATTCCCCGTTTGTGGAGCCCGGATATAGGTATAACGGGTCTGCCAGCCTCGCCAAACCCAGTCTCGCTGACTCCCCACTCGTTGCTGCCAAGGCACAGATGTTGTCACAAAAGCTTCGCCTTCAAAAAGGTTTACAAATTCTCTTCCATTTTAGTGGTTTCTCTCACTGGTCTTAATTACCCCTGCTAATTGGAAGTTACATTAACAACCTGCACAGAAA
>NZ_DATNPA010000017.1:0-6120 GCF_036703385.1 Allocoleopsis sp.
AATCCGGGCAGACTCCAACCCCAGTGCAGGTAACTTAGTCCTAAATAATTGAGGATGGGTAAAGGGGGTTGTTGCTCTCGTTTCCAGATGAAAAAAGCGATTGCACTCAAGATCGGGGTAGCACAACCTACCACAATCCAATCGATGGGATTACGCCACAACCCGAACCCGTCCATTGCCCAAAAGTTTACGGGCACCAGTAGCAGTGTTACAATCTGCAACGTCTGAGCGGTTAAGCGCAAATTACTCTGCCGATTCGCCCAGGCACAGACAGCCCAAAACGTTAAGGTATACCCTAATAACACCCCATATTGTCCAGAGGCGGGGAAATTCTTCCATTGACTGGCGGCTAGCACCCCAGAGGATACCACCACCATGAACACGCCTAGAAACAGCAGCCACCTGACGCTGAGTTCTGCTTGAAGCGACTGCAACATTTCCGTTAGCCAGGTGGGGGACGGACTGGATTGTTTCGCTACGGGTGCCGTCGCTTCCTCTGGAGCAAAGTCTGTGGCGAACTCCGGCAACCGTTGAGGCGTTGGTGTACGGGGTGATACTGGCGCTGGCGCTGTGGAGACTGGTGGAGTGGCAATTGGCTGCGGCAGTGGACAAGTGAGATTTTCTCGGCACAGCTTTTGCACGAGAGTGTCAGAAAGCAAGCCTAAGCGCAAAAACGCATCTAAGCCTTCTAACAGTTCAGGATTAGACGCTTGAGTCGTTAGTTCAACTTTGAGTTGAGTCTGAGACAGTAAACCCAAGCGCCGCCATATACCTAAACCTTTCAACAGAGCAGGCTGAGCAGTACTGCTCGTGACTTCAATTCTGATTGAGCGCTCTGTGCTTGGCAGTGGCGCTTCGCTATCGCGTGGCGATGGCATAAGCAGCAATCCCTTCTACTCAAACCCATCATGACTTTAGATTAGGAAGGCGCGATCGCCCTCTTGAATAAAACACCAGAATAGCAGAAGAGGCTCAAGCCATGCGGCTTGAGCCTCTTCTTACGTTAATTAGGCTTCAGGACTTAGTAGCGACGAGAGAAGTTATTGTTTCTCCGGTTACCACCGCCACCACCACCAGGACCTCTATCTTCGCGAGGCTTGGCCTTATTCACTTTCATATCACGACCCATCCACTCAGCCCCATCAAGAGCCTCAATTGCTGCTGTTTCTTCAGCTTCTGTACCCATTTCCACAAAAGCGAAGCCGCGTAGGCGACCTGTTTCACGATCTGTGGGTAACTGAATCCGCTTTACAGCACCATATTCTGCAAAAACAGCTGTGAGATCTTCTTGAGTGACCTCGTAGGAAAGGTTACCTACATAAATTGACATAGAATGTCTCCAAAACTTAGAGGGTGTAGAGATTGAGATTTCGGAGAGAAGCCTGTCAATATCAAAGGGAGAAAACCTGTCAATACTAGAAACAAACGCTACAACCGAACTTATTCTCATCCGCAATCGTAGCACAAGGTAGACCCTCAAGACGAGAGCCGAGCAAACTGTTACAAAACTCAACAGTATGGTAAAACCCACAACTCCACAGTAGGGAGCGTGGTTGGCATCGTGAGTTCAGGTAATCCCTATCTTTAGGCAAGGAGAGCAGCAGTTGTTAAGAGAGCGTTGTGGATTTCTGGTACAGTCTCCAGAAATTGTGGAACTCTACCCAAGTATATGGTATTCCTAGTAACATAAATCCAGCGTTAGGTAGTTTTTTCAAGCCATTTCTTCAAGAACTGGCGATGCAAAAACAGTGAGTCCACTAGGGATACACTCAATTTCAACAGGGGTAGTGCCGATGATCTCGCCATCCACAACGATTTTTTGAGCTGGGTCTGTTGTTACTTTGAGTCGCTTAGTGCGCAGGTGGACAATATCCGGTCGGTTCGGCGCAGTCTTGACTAAAGCTGAGCCAAACAGGCTGAGCATAGCATTCACCGCTTGGAGCTTAGTACTGGGTGTAGCGATCGTCACATCTAAAAGACCATCCGTCGCAATCACTTGCCCTAATCCCTGAGCTAAAACCGAGGTGGGTGGTGCTGCATTGGCAATGGTAACTGCTCCTGCCTGGAACTCATTGACAACACCTTCAATCTCAATCTGAGTGGCAAACAGCTCGTGTTCGTTGAGTTGTTGAATACCAGCTACGATATAGGCCAAAGCTCCGAATCGACTTTTCGCCTCCCGGTTGGCTCGTTCAACCATTTCAGCCTCAAACCCAATACCAGCCAGCAAAATCATCGGAAACCCGTTGCAGCGAGCCGCATCAACAATACGGGTTGTCCCCGCTAAAACTGTCTCGCAGGCTCCTCTAATATTGGTGGGAATTCCTAAAGCAACGGCAAAGGCATTAGCCGTGCCTCTAGGAATGATACCCAGGGGTATCCCTGTACCGAATATTGCTCCAGCGACAGCAGAGATTGTACCATCGCCACCCGAAGCGAGAATGAGTTCCGCTCCTTTTGCGATCGCATCTTGAGCGAGCTGTTCTGCGCTAACGTCTGGGGTGGTTAAGTGAACATTTAGCCGAACTTGAGGCTCTAAAAGCTGATGAATTAGCGCTAAATCTTGCTGCGCATTCCCTTGACCCGAAACGGGGTTAAAGATGAGGTAGCCGATACGAGTGTGACCCAGTATTGCCACGATCGCTTCTGCTGTCGCGAGGTTGGTGGCAAGAGGGATGTTGTGAACCTCGCAGATTCTCAGCAAGCTTTGGATATCCGGTTCGTGGGGTTGAGCGTAGAGGGGGTCAATCAGGAAAATCACAGCGATAACCTGACCTGTGGCGACTTGTGCCGCAATTTGCGCATCTCCCCCCATTGGCCCAGACAACATTCGTTCAACCGATAATCCCGTTCCTTCCTGGATGCGCTGTCCCGTGGTTCCGGTGGCGAGCAAGTTGTAGCGAGAAAGAATCGGTGCATGGGCACGAACAAAGGCAACAATATCGTCTTTTTTGCGATCGTGGGCAATGAGAGCAATGGTGGTGGGCATAGCTAACCAGAAGAGTATTCAAGCAGTGACCAGTGATCAGTGAGTAGTGATCAATGAGCAGTGACCAGGTAACTATTGGGAGATGGAACCCCAACATAATACCTACCACCGTCGCTCTTTTGGAGATTCTGACTCGAATCTTTCTACAGACTAGTGATACCAACTCCGGGTTGACTATCCTCCTTTTAACGTTGGGGGAGGCTGGGGGAGAAAAATCGCTGGCATTAGATCTCTTGCTTGCATTCGATTTTTGCCCCCCTAACCCCCCTAGAAAAAACGGCTTCGTCCTTACTCCTCTCCCCTAAAAGGGGAGAACTCTCTTGGGTGGGGGAAGAATCTCAAAGTCCCCCAGAATTGGGGGATGCGAGGGGGCATTCCTGGATTTATGCAAGAGACATTCATGAGCGTACCGCTCACACTCCACCATGAAAGGAGACTTTTGAAACAGGTCTATTGAAAGGGGGGTTCTATAACAGCGGATTTGGTATGCCCAACTACTCACTGCTCACTGCTCACTGTTCACTGCTGGGTATTGCCTAGGCAATCGCCCGTCAAGCAGGGAACTCCGTTTACCCTCCTTAGCGTCATAGAAAACTGTTCAGACCGCAAAACTGAATCTCTAGTCTTCTTAGAACACAGTTTATATCTGTGCCTTGAGAATAGAATAGACGTTCCCAGTTCTTCAGCTAAGATTGCAAGCGCTGTATCGAGGCAATTTACAATCATGCATTTACCGAAACCTCTACCCTTTACTCCAGGGGACTTGAGACTGACATTTTGCCAAAAAGCTCTGACTTTCATGCCTAAAAACCTGACGCATCCAGGCCAACCGAGAGATATGGCAGTCGCCAAGGCGATTAGGACACAGCCAAATACTGAAAGCTTGACCCGTCAATCTTTTGCCTTCTGCCCTCTGCCCTCTGGCTTTTGCTATAACTTCCCATCTTCACTGAGCCAGCTTGAGCGAACTCATCAATAAAATTGACACTTTAAGATAGCCAAGTCGGGGGCACTCTTGATCGCGTTGTGTTAAAAAAGGCCGACACTTCTAACGGCACCCCCTCTCTTAGATATTTGCGCATCCTACTGCACTAACGTAGCGGCTGCTTAAGAAGCAACCCATCGCCAAAAGTTAACAGCCATCCCCTCATCAACATCGCTATTGAGGGTTTGGATAGTCAAGGACGAGCAGCCTTAATGAAGTTATAGACCTAAGGTCTTAAGCCAATTGACGTATTCTTGATCAATATTTACAAACCGGGCTCAAATAGGGCTGATTTTACCAGCGATTAAAAGAAGTCCTACCAGTAGGATGGATTACGCCAGCAGCCACAATACTATCTGTAGTCTGAGGCGCGAGACGAAACGAACATGACCAACGCTCCTAATCCAGGCAACCAACCGGAACCCAATTCTGGAAACGAAACAGAACAGTCTTCTACCTCTGCGGTTAGGCGACGACAGTGGCATCGCCTAGCGATTATCCTCAGTTTGCTCTTGCTTTCTGGGATTGGCGGGGGATTAACATGGGTGTGGTTCTTTGTCTATAAGCAATTAGCGCCCCAGGTAGAGACAACCGTTACTAAACTCCTGAATCGTCCGGTTAAGTTGGGGCCTGTAGAAGGCTTATCCCCGGTTGGTTTGCGGTTTGGTGCCTCCAGCTTACCCGCAACTGCTACAGACTCCGATCGCGCTTCCGCAGAAGCGGTGGAAGTTACGTTTAATCTCCTACCCCTCCTGACCAAGCGTCAACTACCACTTGATGTCACCCTAGTCAAGCCAAAAGCTTACATTGAACAGGCTCAAGATGGGAAGTGGGTTAACCTTAAAGTACAGCAGTTACCGAAAGGCGCGATCGATATCAAGCTAAATGTCTTGCGGCTTCGGAATGCAGATGTTGCCCTCGTACCGAGGGGGGCAGGCGGGAATTCTAGGAAACCCATCGCCCTCTCTATACCCTCTGGGAAAGCTCTGTTTCTCAATAACAATAAGCTAATCAAGTTCGATCTAGGGGGTCAATTAATCGGTGGGGGAAATCTCACCCTTAATGGCAATAGCATCCCCGCAACCGGAGAAATCAAAGCCGCGATTTTAGGAAACGATCTGAGTGCCCCAGAGGTTGGTCGTTTAATTCAATTGCCCCTCATCCTAAAATCCGGAGCGATCGATGGCAATCTGGAAGTTACGTCGATACCCAACAAGCCGTTGACGTTTTTGGGAACCGTAGGTCTTAAGAATGTTACCGCCCAACTCGACCCACTGCCGAAGGCATTTGCCAACACCAGTGGTCAGCTGCGCTTTAAAGGCACACAAGTTCAGTTAGAAAAGGTCAACACGCTTTTTGGTCAAATCCCGGCCCAAGCCAATGGGACAGTGGATACCCAAGCCGGATTTAATCTGTCGGCACAGACTCAAGCCGTTCAGTTGCCGCAGGTTTTGCAGACCTTTAACATCAAAAAAATACCGGTGCCCGCAGCGGCAGAGGTGAAAGCTCAGCTTCAAGTCACTGGGACTCCTAGCAAACCCGTTGTTTCTGGGAAGTTTATCACCACAAAGATTGCTCAGATTGATAAAGTAAAATTTCGCTCGATCGCATCTGATTTTGGTGTCGTCGGGTCTACCCTATCCGTGAGCAACCTGCGAGCCTTACCCACTCTAGGGGGTCTGGTGATGGGAAACGGTGAAGTACAACTGGGTGCCAAGGCCGGAGGGGTGACCTTTAACTTCCAGGGGAATAACTTACCCGGAGATGCGATCGCACTTACTTACAATGTTAAACCACCCGTTCCCCTTGGCCTCATCTCTGGTAGGACGCAGATTGTCGGGAACCTGAATAACCCTCAGAACATTCGTGCCACAGGCTCAGCGAATCTCAGAATTGCAGGGGGTTATGTTGCCGTCAGGGATATTCAGGCAACTCAAAAGAGCTTCACGGCGCAAGTTCAGGCATCGGAAGTTCAGGTCGGACAACTCGCAGAAGTACCCCCTCAGTTTCGTGTTCCTGTTGCAGGTAACTTTAGGATTTCTGGCCCTCTGACCAATATCAATGCTGCCACAATTCAGGGAACCGGTTCTGGGAGTTTAAATGTTGCAGGCGGAACCGTTAGAGCTACCAATATCCAACTCGCCAA
>NZ_DATNPA010000018.1:0-14618 GCF_036703385.1 Allocoleopsis sp.
ACCCAGATTTGACGGCACCTCCCCCATCATCCTAAACAGCGAACACAGCATCCACAACAGCAGAGGTGTTTGTCCCAACTCCTGCAACCGACTGCCCAACTGCCTCAACATTTGCTCTCCCTGCTGTGGCAGATAGGCGCGGACGAACTGCTGCATCTGTGCTTCACTCAGGGGTTGCATTTCCAGCTTCTTGGCAATATCCAAGTCGCCCCCCACCCCCAAGTCCCGCGTCGTGAAAATCATCGGCGTCGTCTTCTGGTAGTCCTGCCGAAATTTCTGCAAATCCCGCCGCGCTTCTTGGGAAGGCAATTCATTGAGTCCATCCAGCAGCAGCAGCAATTGCCCCTGCCGCAACCAGGTTTTGAGCGTTTCGCTATCTACCGTTAAGTTGGGGTCATGCCGTTGTAGGAAGTCTTGGATTAAGTCGAGGATTGAGGTGCGGTAGTAGCGGAGTTCGACGAGGACGGGGATTTTCACCCCCCCTGCCCCCCTTATTAAGGGGGGAGCAAGAGAATCTTGTGTGTTACTGGTGAAGGAGTCAGTTGAACAATCTTCTTCCCCCCTTGCTAAGGGGGGACTGAGGGGGGTGATTCCGGATGCTTCTCCTTTTGCCTCTGAGTGAGTTGAAAAATCTTTTTCCCCCCTTTTTAAGGGGGGATTAAGGGGGGATCTTCCGGATGCTTCGCTGCACCTCTGCGCCTCCTCCAGCACCAACCGTACCAACGCCCTCGATTTCCCCGAACCCGGACGCCCCACTAACAACACATGCTCCGAGGCATACTTGTGCAACCCCTCCAACACCGTCAATCGCTCAATTTTCTCCTCCCCTTTCCCCCTCTCCTCCCTCTCCCGTTCCACCGTCTGCACCATCAAGCCAAAATCAAACAGTAAGGGCGGTGCCCCCGTGCCCGCCCTAGATGACGCTTCCGCCTCTTCCCGCTTTCGCCCCACTACATCCGTAATGGTGTAAACTTCCCACCATTGCGCGTAAGTCTTGCAAAGTGATTCTAAATATCGACTCCAATGGGTCATGCTGGGAGTTGAATCCTGCCGGGTTGACTACCTATTACGTAATCCTCTGATTTATCTTAGACTCAGTAACCTCAGCAGTGCCAATGTCTCACCCATCCCCCAACGACTATCAACCCCAGCCAAAAACTGAAGAATTCGAGCTAGAAATGCTCAAGCAAGAATACTTCTTTCTACAAAACACCATTGAAGACTACAACAAACAAATCTGGGTCATTAAAGCCCTCGGAATTACCGGAACTGGCCTGGTGATTAACCAAGTGCTGCAACAAAAGCAGGGTGAACCGGGTTTAACTGCCTTGATTGGTACGACGATTCCCCTATTTTTTTGGGTACTATAGCAATTCTCATGCTTGTGATGTACAGTCAATTTTTCTCTCTTCTTTGTGTGACATGAAATAGCACAATTAGGATGTACATCATGAGTCCGAGAAACGCTATAGAAAGTCAATGGAAGCACTTTCAGCGCGGCTTTTATCCTCGCGTATATGAGATTGAGGAGATTTTCAAACAGCGGAGTTTTTCTAGCCCCGCTATCTTTAGCGATTGGAGTCGTAACTTGAAGCGAAATCCTTCAAATAAACGCAATGGCTATCTCTGGGATGGTCTATTTAATCCCACTGTATATGTTAGTTATGTTCTAGAAATTGTCTTTTTATTACTAATATCTTTTATAAAGTAAGCAGGTGGTAAAAATAAACACGACATGGGCAGGGCGTGTTTTCAAACTACTCGTTCTTGCACTTCATTCTGGAAGATCCCCCTTGCATCCCCCTTAAAAAGGGGGACTTTGATTCAATTCTCCCCCCTTAATAAGCTACGGTATACACACATCTCCCGAGCAACCTCAAAATGCAGCATTTTGCCCCCCTAGCCCCCCAATTTTGGGGGGAACTGGAAGTTCAAAGTCCCCCAGAATTGGGGGATTTAGGGGGCATTCCAGGATTCAAGCAAAAAGTCTAATCATCAGCCGCAAGACATTCGGGAGCCTCGAAGCTTGACTGCTGTGATAGGCTATCTGCGAAGAGGAGTGCTGGAGGTATAATAAATGGCTAAATTACGGGTCGGTCTGCTGTTTGGCGGGTGTTCCGGAGAACACGAAGTTTCGATCAGTTCAGCACGGGCGATCGCAAAAGCCCTGAGTTCTGACCAAAACGCCAATCACTACGAACTACTGCCAGTTTACATCCAAAAAGATGGTGTCTGGCAATCGGGAGACGTTGCTGTACACGTCCTCGAATCGGGTAAGGCTTTGCAGATAACAGGTAGTAACCCGCAGTATCTCCCGACTCCGACGGCGGATTCTCCGTCATCCTCAGCTAGCAGTGAGATTTTACCCTCTGCCGCGAGTGCTTCTAAATTGAGTCGTGTCGGTGAAAATATCAGTTGGTCTGAAGTGGATGTTTGGTTCCCCATCCTGCACGGCCCGAATGGCGAAGATGGTACGATTCAAGGCTTACTGAAGTTAATGCAAGTTCCCTTCGTGGGTTCTGGCGTCCTGGGTTCAGCCCTAGGGATGGATAAAATTGCCATGAAAATGGCATTTACGCAAGCTGGATTGCCGCAAGTCAATTACATGGCAGTAAACCGTTCCCAGATTTGGTCGAATCCCTGTGTGTTTCCCAAACTTTGCGACCAAATTGAGGAAACGTTGGGCTATCCCTGCTTTGTCAAACCGGCTAACCTAGGGTCATCAGTCGGGATTGCTAAAGTGCGATCGCGCCCTGAATTAGAAGCAGCATTGGATAATGCGGCTAGCTACGACCGACGAATCATCGTGGAAGCCGGTGTCGTGGCGCGGGAAGTCGAGTGTGCGGTGTTGGGTAACGACCAGCCTAAAGCCTCTGTGGTTGGGGAAATTACCTATAAAAGCGATTTTTATGACTACGAAACCAAATATACCGAGGGACAAGCTGACTTATTAATCCCAGCCTCCCTACCCGATACCGTTGCCACCAAAATTCAGGAAATGGCACTTCAGGCGTTTGCTGCCGTTGATGCTGCCGGGTTAGCACGGGTGGACTTCTTCTACATCGAAGAGACTGGAGAAGTCTTGATTAACGAAATCAACACGATGCCCGGTTTCACAGCAACCAGTATGTACCCTCAATTATGGGGCGCTACAGGGATTCCTTTCCCAGAATTGGTTAACCAACTAATTCAGTTGGCAATGGAACGACAATCTTCTTAAGCCGAAGGGCACTAACTTAAGCAAAAAGTAGTCGTTCTTTGGACAAAACCTAGATTGGGGAGAATACCCCCCAATTCTGGGGGAACCGATATTTCAAAGTCCCCCAATTTTGGGGGATTTAGGGGGCATTCGAGCATTTATGCAAGAGGTCTAATGATTAAGGATTGGGTGCTTGGGGGCTTTCTAGTCTAATCTGGGTTTGGTGATTTGTTGAAAAATATTGAGGAGAGAAACTTGGAACGCACATTTCTCATGATTAAGCCGGATGGCGTACAGCGTAACCTTGTCGGTGAAATCATCCGGCGTTTTGAGGCAAAAGGCTTTACCCTGGTTGGGCTAAAGCTGATGAATGTCAGCAAGGAACTTGCAGAAAAACACTACGACGTTCACAAAGAACGACCCTTTTTCCCCGGACTCGTCCAGTTCATCACCTCCGGGCCGGTGGTGGCAATGGTTTGGGAAGGCGATGGTGTGATTGCCTCAGCGAGAAAGATCATTGGTGCCACCAATCCCCTCAATGCTGAACCGGGTACGATTCGCGGTGATTATGGCGTCACCGTCGGTCGGAACCTGATTCACGGTTCAGATGCTCCCGAGACAGCGCAGCACGAGATTAGCCTCTGGTTTAAGGACGAGGAACTCGCCAGCTGGCAGGCGACCTTAACACCCTGGTTGTACGAGTAATACTGTCTCGCTTTATCTTTGAACAGGGTAGGGGCACGACATTGTCGTGCCCTTAAAGTTTGGCTACCTTACTTCAGTGGCTTCTTCAGGTTCTTTAAATTCACTGTCTGTCGGTAATTCCACCTTCTCATCTTCTGTCGGCAACTCAACCTCGGTGCGCTTGGAAAATCCCCACATGAATACCAAGGCAATCGCAGCAATCATCAACCATTCAGGCGGAACTAATTCTGGTTTAATCGCTCTCACCAGGAGTCGCAACCCAACAAACCCAACCGTAATGTAGCCAGCATCCTCAAGATGGACATATTCCTTGAGCCAACGAATGAATAACTCTGCCATGAACCGCAGAGTAATCACGCCAATCGTGCCACCGGTAATCACGAGCCAGGTCTTATCTGAGATAGCGATCGCAGTTGTTACACTATCCAGAGAGAACGCCAAGTCAGTTACAGCAATGATGGGAATAGCTTGCCACAGGGAAGTAAAGCGAGGCCCGTGATGCTGATGTTCCTCGTCCTCCTCAGAGGTGAAATGCTCAAAGACCAACCACAGCAGATAAGCGGCTCCCAGTAGCTCAAACTGCCAGAATTGCACAACCCAAGTTGCGGTGAGAATCAGGGTAATTCGTAGGATGTAGGCTCCTACTAAGCCCAAATTGAGGGCATTACGCTGAAGCTTGGGATCTTCTAACCCACTGGCGATCGCAGCCAAGGCGATCGCATTATCAGCGCTGAGTACTGCCTCTAGTGCGATGAGAATCAGCAGCACCACTGGAGCTTCTATTCCGACATTGAAAGGGGAGTTAAAAATTTGGTCTAGCATTAAAAACTATTCAAAACCGAGAATTACCAACTCTTAGGACTAGGCAAACGCTGCTAAAGCGCGCTCAAACAATGTCTTTCTTAACCTAGCTTAACCTTTTGCCGTAATTCCTGCCGTAAAGTAAATTTTACCAGCTCGACCGGAGCAGCTGAATCGCTGATGGTTTATATTGCAACTTGTAACAAGATATTTCGCTTGGAATCGATTTGACGCAAATTAATGGGTAATTACCCTTGAAATCAGGAGATATTCAACGATGGCATTATCAGATACCCAAGTTTTCGTGGCACTAGTCGTAGCCTTGATTCCCGGAATCCTGGCCTTCCGGTTAGCGACGGAACTCTACAAGTAGAGCCCTTGTATCGTTAAAGAGCGACAAAGAGCTTATCACCGAGCAAGCAAAAGGCGACCAAGGGCTTTAAGATGGAAGCTTCTCACTAGAAGCGAGAGTTCAAAACCTAGAACCTATCTCTCAGGCAAGGCTCTCCCTTTCTTGGCAAGCCCTTAAGTTTTCCGGATAATCGCAGCCATTCGCTGTAAATTATCTGATAACATCAGCGTGCCACTGCCTTTGGTAGGCTCTTTGTCGCTCGGCTTTTTCTGGTCGTCAAAGACAAAGTCGCCGTATCACATCAGCAGTGTATGCTCGAGGCGCTATTCTAGAATCTTCGGCGATAGGTCGCCAGTACGGTATTCACGCACACCATGAACGCATTCCAACCTCGTATACCAACTCAGCAACCCGTAGAACCCCGCCGGATGGCTCACCGGACTCAGCGCCGTCAGCCCCGTCATTCTTATCAAGCTGTTGCCGGTGAAACGACCGCTAGGTTGGCTGTTAATTTGGTGCTATGTACCGCTGCGATCGCCGGACTGGTAAAACTGTTGCCTTATCACCTATCTCAGCAAGCTAAGCTTCGAGAACTGCGAACGGAAGTGCAGGGTGCACAGGGACGAGTTAAGGGTTTACGTGCCGATTTCGGTCGAACATTTGACTCTAGACAAACTAAGAGCGTCATGCAGGAGCAAAGCTATCGGGTTGACGAAAATCAGCGTCCAGTTGTCCTGAAAGATCCAACCCCCAACGAGGATAACTACTAAACCCTGGCAGAACTTTTTAATCCGTTGTCAGTAGCCGTCCTAAACGGCGTACACCAAAAGCCCTATATATTTCTTCCTTCTGCCTCCTCACTAAAGCTTTGGTGACCTCTACCGGATTTTAAGCCAGAAAGACTTGAGACCGATTCTCATGCTCGCTTCCTAATGCCCACATAGAGGTTTTTGCCTTAAGCACTTAGAGGCTTTAGTAGTTCTCTCATCCAAGTCTCGACATTCCGGCGCAAACGACCCACCAAACCGGATTGTGTCATAGCAGTGAGGGCACGCTGATAGTCAGCGATCGCACAATTCCAATCGCCACGTAAATGGTAGGTACGGCCTCGTTCGGCGTAGATATTCTCTTCCAAACCGCCCAGCATCAAAGCCATATCTAGATTTTCCAGCGCTAAGTCATATATCCCCAATTCGCGGAACGTGATCGCTTGGTTGATCCAAGTGCGAGTATTGCCAGGATTGAGGTCAAGCGCCATTTCATAATCCGTGAGCGCTTCCCCTAGTTTTCCATGAGAGGCGTAGTAATTTGCGCGATTGTTGTAGGCACTGTCCAATTCGGGATTCAGTTGCAGAGCCTTGTTATAATCAGCCAGGGCTTTTTCTCCTTGACCACTTTGGAAGTAAATCAACCCTCGGTTGTTGTAATCAATGGCATGTTTGGGGTGACGCGTGATCAGCTGGGTGAGTAACGCGATCGCACCCATATAATCTCCCTGTTTCGCTTTGCGATGTGCCGAGGCGCGTAGGCTTTGATCGGACGGTTGGCGATCTTGTCCCGATATCCTTTGGATTCGAGCTAAACGCCGTTCTTGACGTGGCATGGGTAACCACTGTCTATTTTGATCTTGCCAATTTACAAAAGCATGAGCGTTCATATCTTCCTCAACAGTACCTGCGGCCTTATCTAGCATCAACCTTACGGCTTGCAGCACCCTGCTGGTTGGTCTAAGTGTGTCACTTACTTAGGCGTCTTGATTTTGCTAAAAAAGCACCCAGACTATCCTTCAAGTGGTGGATGTTCTTAAGAACTCTACAAGACCCCTGTGCTGGTTTCCTGAAGCCTATCGTAAAGACCCTGGAAAGTTCCTCTTCCTTGCGTTGGGAAAACCGCCTTAATGTGTGAATCTTCAGGAATTGGCACACGCTTTGGGGAATGCGATCGCTTAAGTTCCCCCTCACGCCATCTTCCCCTCTCCCACTGGAATGTAGATGCTGATAGAATGCAACCGAAGCCCTTGAGTAGTCGGGGTTTTTTGCTCGTTAACAAAGAAGAGTTTTATGGCAGCTGCAACGTCCCTGGATCTGGCCCCTGATGTTTCAACCGATAGCTACCTGGTTGTTGGTTTAGCCACCTGCTTCATCAAAGAAGATGGTGAAGTTCACGCGGTCAAAGTGATTGAACCCATCCCCTCTGCGGCTCTAGAAGCTATTTTAAAGGGAATTCCGACATCTTATTCATTAGCTTGTGGAACAACTCTCGGTGAGCTGATTACGGGTGCTTCACTGCAAAAACCGACTGAGTTTCCTCCTGAGTCTCAGTTCTGTGATGATTTTGCCGAACGTGCGATCGCCGCCGCACGCACTTACCAGAGTCGAACACAGGCGCAGTCCCATATCCCCTTGGGCACGACGCGTCAGGACTTTAACTACTCCACAGAGCGTAAGCGAGTACTCAACCAAACCCGCATTGTCCGCACGGAGGACGATGTTAAACAGCACGAGTATACTCATAAAGTCCTCTAAACGACTACCGTAATGCTGAAACTTTATGGCGGTGCCCGGAGTCGGGCATCCATTGTCCAGTGGTACCTCGAAGAACTGGGAGTCCCTTACGAATTTGTCCTGCTGGATATGCAATCTGGGGAACATCGGCAACCTGACTTCCTCGCGATTAACCCAATGGGGAAAGTTCCGGCGATTGTCGATGGAGACTTTCAGTTGTGGGAATCGGGGGCAATTCTATTCTATCTGGCTCAAAAGTACGGCAATATTTCATCTTCACTAGAAGAGCAAGCCAAAATTAACCAGTGGATTATCTTTGGGAATGCCACCTTGGGGCCAGGAATTTTTGTGGAAGCCAATCGGGAGCGCGAGATGCCTCGATTGATGACAGCCTTAAATCAAATCTTGGAGAAACAGCCGTTCTTGCTGGGAGATGAGTTTAGCGTAGTAGATGTAGCGGTTGGGTCAATCTTGTGCTACATCCCCATGATGTTAAAGCTCGATCTGAGCGAATACCCAGCGGTGGTAGATTATATGAAACGGCTCTCAGAGCGCCCTGCGTTTCAAAAGGCGATCGGAGGACGCAAGTAAAGATTCTCTAAGCGATTCTCACTAAGAGGGGCATCTACAAAGGTGCCCCTTTATAATTTGAAACTTAAAAATTTTTATTTTATACAGAGAAAATATAGACTCTTACAGCTTAATGAATTTTCTACCAATGATCTGGGTCATCAATACCTTATGACAAGAATCATTCGTGAGCGTGATGGATCTTAAACACATTCCCAAAATTCTGTTCCATTCTTAGGTTACCGAGTCTCTACGACTTAAGACATAGAAATCCCCTAAGAGTCTATGCTTCTACCTAGAATTTACTTCCTAAAAGAAAACGAACAGCTTCTCGTTGAAGACTTCACGGAAAAATTTACCGTTAATGGTCCTCAAGTCTTCTTTGCCAGACCTTTAATGAGAGTAAAGTCTCGCAAGGCACTGACTATTGGCCCTACGGACTATATCCGCATTCGCCATCTCCTCACGGGTGAACTGCGCAATGAAAGAGGGCCAAGCCTATATTTTCTTAATGCTAACGAGGAAGTTGAACAGTCCCTTTCTGCTATTCCTTTGAAGCGGAATCAGTATGTGAAACTGATTGATCGCCGTACTGGTGTAATTAGCATGGTTAGGGGCGAAACCAGCATCTATCTGAGTCCTACAGAAGAGATACTTGGAAAGGTAGAACAGGGAATTAACATTGATGAAGAGACAGCCGTGCTGGTGCGAGATATCGAATCGGGTCAATTGCAGCTAATCGCTGAACCTCAGGTTTTCTTCCCAGACGCAAATCAGGAAATTGTGGAATTACGGAAACGTATTCTACTGGAAGACCACGAGGCAGTTGTGATTAAAAATCGACTAGGGCAATATCAAATCCGACGGGGAACGGATGCAGAACGAGCATTCTTTTTAGAACCTTACTCTCAACTGGTCGAGTTTTGCTGGTCGAGAGGCGTACACAAGGATAAACGCGATCTGAAATTTACCCGGATTGACTCTCGACCCAAGTTCATGTCCTACGAATTTGAGGTGCGGACGCAAGACAATGTGGAGTTGGTTATTGCGATTACATTGTTTTGGCAGATTATTAATATCGAGTCCATGCTGCGCTCGACGGATGATGCGACTGGAGATGTTTGCTCTCATGCGCGTAGCAGCATTATTCAGTCCGTTTCTCAATCGACCTTGGAGCGATTTCTATCGAGTTTTAATGATCTGGCGCGGGAAGCGGTGCAAAACCCAAATGACCCCTTTTATACAAACAGAGGTGTCCAGATTCACTCAGTTGAAGTGCGTTCCATTTCCTGCAAGGACCCAGAGACTCAACGAATTCTGATGGAAATTATTCAGGAGACCACCAATCGTTTAAATCAACTTCAGAAACAGGAAAGTAGTAACGAAGTCCAACTCCGACAGATGCAGGGAGAAATTCAAGCAGAACAGCTCAAAGGTCAACTTCTAGAACTGCGGCGTGAACATGCCAAAACTGAGGCTACCAGCCAGGGTGAGGCAGAAGCAATTCGAGTCAGAGCGTTTCTTGAGGGATTAGGTGAGCAGACATCTACAGCAGACAAAATTCACATTTTCAATATGCTGCGTAAACAGGATGCTATTACTGCTCTTAGCACTGGTAATGCTCAACTCTACTTTACGCCAGCAGATGTTGATTTGAGCATTGAAACTCGACCATAACACAGAAGCTGTTAATGCATGTTAATAAGTTTTAGCAGAATACGGCATTCACATACATGTCGTGGTGAATGCCGCAATGATTATCCTGATATTTTTAGACCTAATACTGCTGTTCTAGCAGAATTTTAGAGTCCAAGAGTTTGTTGAAAGATAAAGGAACTAGAAGATTTACGGCCTGGGATTGGGAAGCGCCTCCCTTTTTGGGAGACGGAGACGCAGTTTACCTAAAACCTACAGCTGCTTGCCATACAAAGGCAAGCAACAAGAAGAAGACAGGGATGACTGGGAGAATATCTACGATAGGGTCAAAGATGGCGTAAGCTTCCGGCAGCTTGGCTAAGAGCAATGCAGCTTCCATGTTTAAATCTTTCCTTTCCAACACAGTTTTCAGAATTGAAATGGATCTTAACACGAAGTCTGTCACGGCTGAGCAGGTATCAAACGAAGTATGAAGTACGAACAGACGCGACATGTCGCGTCTGTTTATGTATGAAGTTATACCGATTTCCACTGACCAAAGAAGGGAATAGGGAATCGGGAGTCGGGAATAGTGAGGAACAAGCACTTCCCGACTTCTCTGGTTCCAATCCCCATTACACAGGACACAAGCCTCGACTTTTAAGCCGATTCGTGTCAGGCTCTCTTCAAATCCCCATCTAACACCTGCACTACTCCCCATTCCCAACTCCATACTCCCTTTAAGTTAGGACACATAAAGCGGCTGTAGGGAGTCTATTGCCATCCACCTCTACGGCTTTAGTCCACAGAGAGCCAAGGAGTTGTTTACGCGCTAATCATGGGCTTATATAACAAGTCCCGTGTGGCTACCATCGCCGCCACCAAGCGATCCATTTCTTCTTGGGTATGGAGGGCGTTTACCGTAATCCGAAGGCGGGGTTTGGCAATGAACCAGATGGGTGAAACCCAAATCCCATGCTTCTCAAGCATCAGCCGACCAAAAACTTTCGGATTGAGTTCGGGTGGCAGAAGCACTGGTACTACATTGGTTTCGCCAATGGCGGTAAAACCCTGTTCGATTAGGCGCGATCGCAAATAATCAGTATTCTCCTGAAGGACTTTCACCCGTTCTGGATATTGGCGAACCTGACGAATGCTCTCTAAGGCTGCCGCTGTTAGGGGTGGCGACAAGGAAATCGTCCCAATGGAAGTAGGAGAGACATTCAACAGGGGAATGAGTTCCGCCACATGAGAGCTAATTGCCGCACCGGCAGAAGCGGCGAACTTAGAGAACGTGGTCATAATCAGTGGGACAATACCCCGCTCGATCGCCTGCTGTGGCAGAATCCCAAAATGTTCGTAAATCCCTCTACCTGTTGCACCAATCGCACCACTGGCATGGGCTTCATCCATGACCAGAACGCTGCCATCATAAATTTGCATCACATCCAGCATGTCTGGCAGGGGCGCAATATCGCCATCCATCGAGAACACCGCATCCGAAACGACCATAATGCGATCATCAGGACGCACATATCGGCGCAGCTTGCGAGCCAAATCCTCAACATCACAGTGACGATAGGCTCTAACACGGACGCGGGGACTGTGACCGAACAATTTTCCGGAACGGGTACCAGCATTCGCAAGTGCCGAGACAATGCAGCCGTGGTTGAGAACGTCTGTCAGAATTAACGTTTCACGAGTATGCTGAAATCCGGGCACTGGAATCGCCAAATGGCAAAAGGCATCCATTAAGGCTTGCATCGCCATCCACGCATTAATGAACAGCTGAGTGTGAGGCAGATGCTTAAACTCAGAAATTTCCTGTTCTAACTGCCGATGCAGATCAATCCGGCCGCTCAAGACGGAACAGGAACTATTCGACGTTCCATATTGGAGGATGGCGTCAATAGCGGCTTGCTTCACCGCCTCTTCCTGAACCAACCCTAATACATCATTGGTGCAGAACGTCAATACCGTTCGGCGTTTCCCTGTCGTTGCCTCTTCAATTTCGACTAAATTCCCCCGCTTCTGATGACAGATATATTCATCCGGATCTAACTCACTCTCGTACCAACGCTGAACGTACTCTTTGACAACTTGCACAACTTGCTCCTCTCACCCTTTCCCTAGGTAGCCTATTAGCCTATCGCCTCTAGCTAAAGAATTGCTTTATTTTTAGATAAGATAGCGGCTATCCAGTTTGATTACTATGCCTCACGAGAGTTGATCTGAAAATATCGGCCCATCTATGAAGCAAACTTCTCCAATAAGTTGGGTACTGAGGCGGTATCAGCGGCCCGTTGATGAGGGAGCTGAACAGCCAATCTACAGTCGCCGTTAAAGGTGCCTTCATCCTACAAATGAATTGTTTGGGGTTGACTCAGTCTGACTTGGAACATTAACGGACGATAACGTCCCAGACGCCAAAGATGGCTGATTGTTTCGTAGCTGACTCGATTTTTGCATAAATTGTTCATATTGCCGGATAATCAGCCGCTCAAGAGCTATAATAGCCGGGTTGATTTCGACATAGCGTCGCTCTGGATTTGCCAAATAGCTTCGCTGTTCGCTCTCCATCATTTCGATATCTTGAGAGAGAAACCTCATAAATACGAAATCTCTCAGGACTTTTTGCACAATCGGTTCTAGGCGATTCAGCAGCCATTTGGGCAAACGAACTTTTAAGAAGAAGAAGGCAAACGACCGACTTTCCCTCAATCCGATGGGCAGCCGCATCAGATAAACGGAGGAAACCCCCTCCAGACTTGTTGCGTAATGAGGATAGTTGTAGTTGATGGAGATTCTACGGGTCGTGACCTGGTCGGCCTTGTCGCTCAACCCCAAAAACTTTGCCATCCGGCCTTTATAGGATACGTCATATTCAGCACATACCGAAGTTTCTGTTTCCCGCAAACTCTTGAGTACCGGATTGAACCACCCCTGAAGATTTTGGTGCAAAAATCCATGAAATACATCCATCGCATTTTCATTACAGATGGAAAAATGGGATTGCATGTGAGCGGCTAGGGGTATCATCAAGTAGTCAGGATGGTCAAACTCTGGCACATTGGGCAGTTCTTGGCTGGCAGCAAGGGTCGGCTCGCCGGGGAAAAGCCAAATCAAATTATATTTTTCCTGGACTGGGTAATGGCGGGCTTGAGCACGGGGAAGTTTTTGTCCTTCTGGAAGGTAAGGAATGCTCACACATTCGCCGTGGCCATTAAACTCCCAACCATGATAAGCACAGGTTAGATGACACCCTTGGACTTTCCCCTTGTGTAGAGCAATGCCTTTGTGAGGACAGGCATCCTCTAAGGCATGGATTTGACCGGTTTCATCCCGATAAACGGCGATCGCTTGCTGCCAAATCACGACAGGCATGATGTCTCCTGCCTTGAGCTGGCTTGCCCAACCCACCGGATACCAGTAATTGGGGTTAATGCCTACTTCCCGGACAGCATTTTGAACTGTCTGGCTTTTTAGGGTCGTCGCCAGTTCCATCAATCATGCCTCTTGTGTTTATCTGACAATATTTAGCTTCCGACGCTCCTGAAAGTCAACTAATTATTCGTGTGCGAATCAAAAAACCTGTAACAACCGTCTCTACAAATTGAAACAATTTGCATTATTGTTACAGGTTGTTACGAAAACGTCGAGAGGCAGATCTCATGTTGCGCGATCGCAGGCTATTAGTACTGTTAGCAGCAGGTTCACTCACCAACCTAGCGGGGGGAGTTGTGGCTCCAATTTTGCCAGAGATGATCCAACAGCTCCACTTCGACCCGGCCTTAGCTGCTAACTTGGTGAGTATGCATTGCTTGACTATTGCCCTATTCAGCCCACCGCTGGGCATCTTGGCAGACCGGCTCGGTCACTTGCGGGTGCTGGTTCCCTCACTGATTTTCTACGCCCTGTTCGGTGTAGCAGGAGCCTTTATGCAGAGTTTTTGGCCTCTGTTGGCGACGCGGGCGTTGCTGGGTGCTGCCAGTGGCGGGATAGCAGCCGCTAGTTTGGGCTTACTGGGAACTATGTATGAAGGCGAGGAGCGATCGCAAGCTTTAGGCATCACGACTAGTACCTTAGCCCTCACCGGCATTGCCTTCCCCTTAATCGGAGGTTGGGTCGGTGCCACTCACTGGCAATATGCTTTTTATGTGTATGGACTAGGACTACCCCTCGCCGGAATAGCCGCCTTCAGCCTGAGGGAAAAGCGAAAGACCAAAGCCAAGCCAATGGCAAAAGACGAGGGCGATAAGCTCCGTGTCGTTTTAGGGCACCCCCATACCCTGCGCCTATTACTAACCCTTAGCCTCACCTCAGTCGCCATGTATGCGGTTGTGATCTATGCACCGCTCTATCTGAAACAGACAATTGACGCGGGAACGGCTGTCAATGGCATTGTTTTGGCATCACGAGCCGTAGGAGCCGCGATTATCTCAGCTTTTGGCGCTAAACAACTGGCTAAAGCGGTTGGGCCAGCTAAAGCGATCGCGATCGGATTTGGCATCATGGCTTTGACTTTAATCACAATCCCTGTACTAACCCAACTGAGCTGGATTCTACTAACAGCCATTCTTTTTGGTGTCGGATTCGGGATTGTACTACCGACTCTCTACAGCATCCTAGCCAACTTAGCGCCTTCATCACTCAAATCTAGTGTTCTAGCAGCTGGAACAGGAGCAGGTTTCTTGGGACAGTTCCTGTCTCCCATCTTGCTCGGCCCCATGCTCAGGTACAGGGGGCTAGAAGCTGTCTTTTATACCGCTGCCAGTATATCGATGGTTGCAGGATTATTGCTGTTAGCGCGATCAGATAGAAATCCTAGCATCTCTTGCAAAAATAGTTAGGA
>NZ_DATNPA010000019.1:0-11827 GCF_036703385.1 Allocoleopsis sp.
TCGCTCCTTCCAGGGAAACCTGACCTCCTACCAGTGCCAGGGTTTGACCCGGTTTTACCTGTAACCCACCTGGTTTAGAGAATCGAGAGCCATTGAGGCGGATGATGTAGGCTCCAGTATCCTGCCCCTCATTGTCCCATCCACTTAGGGGGAAGCCAGCACCAGGGCCAGTTGGGGTAGCCGATGCATAGTCAAAAATTAATCCATTAGTACTGGTTGGGTCGTTACAGCAGGCAGAGATGCCTAAATAATAAGTGCCTGATGTAGAGGGTGTAAAAGCCGAAGCGGGCATCGTGGAGGCGAGGGTTCCAGCGGAGTCATCGTTGGTATAAAGACCTCTGCCACTGCTATCAAACAAGAATAACTGGGTATCTACAACACTCCCGCCCACCGTTGTTGCCTGAAAGGGTTGATTCGCAGGGAGGTAAATTTGGTACAAATCCACATCATTTCCCTGAGAAAGGGTTCCAGAAATAGCTCTGGGTAGTGTGTCTGAGGTGTTCACTATCTGAGCCATATCCAGAACTGAACCCGCATCCCCATTTTCATTGACGCTATCAGCCGTAGAGCCACTGCCAGCCCTGACGATCAGGTTGCCTTCATTCCCGTTAAACTGTAAGCCAATGGGTACGCTCACCGTTAGCAGAGGCGGTGCAGATGGATTAACCGCGCTGAATTCCGTCCCATCGGCGAACTGGATGCTACTTGCCGTACTCGCGACAAAAGAGCCGCCGATATCCAACGAGGCATTGGGGCCAAAAATAATTCCGTTGGGGTTGATGAGATATAGGGACGCTGTGCCATTCGCCTTCAGGATGCCATCAATATCGGAGATGGAAGAACCCGTAACTCGACTAATAATGTTCTGAATATTGAGGGCATTGTTGAAGTACGCAATATCCCCGGTGGGGACAGAAAAGTCTCGAAAACTGTGGAAGAGATTCGTACCTGCTGTTGCGCCACCCGTAATTTCCAGGATGTTACCGGAGCGATTGACGTTGGTGGGTATGATACCGTCTGAAGAGATTTGAGCGATCGCGCTTTCGCTGGAGAGTAGGCACCCCAAGGAAATCGCACCAGCCAGCCAAAATTGACCCTGATACAGTTGCATCTTCCGGGTACAGCGAATTATCCAACTAAGATGGCTGCACTTTACCATAGGAATGAAGCTCTACCAAGAATTACACAATTTAATTAAGTATCTTCAGTGGAGTGCGATCACAGCCACTCATCACAGAACCTAGCTCATCAACTTCTTATGGGGAATATAGATGGGGATAGGGAGAGAGTATGAGCTGTCGAAATGCCAAGAAAAAAAATTTCCCCGCTGCCCTTAAGCGTAAAAGCAAGTGCTTGGGGAAACGGGGAAAATGTCCAGAGAATGGGGAATTTACTGACAATATCAGTAAGACATGTAATACCGCGAGTTCTTCGGAAAAAAAGTATTTCTTGTGTTTAGAAATGGCGTAACAACAAGAAAAAATGGCAACATTTTTTTGTCTTAATTTTTTACTTCCCTCAGAGTATTACGCTTACACAGTGAGTTTGTTAGGTCTTTTTAGCAGAAGTCTCGCCCTGTAGACAAAGAGTGTACTCTACAAATATCAATCGGGTTAAGCGCTGGCGATCGCATTCGATGAACCGACCGAAGCGTTCTCCAATACCCAGTCCCGTAGAATCGCATTCACCTGTTCTGGCACCTCATCATGGGGACAGTGTCCAGCTTGGAGATAATGTTCTGTGAGTTGAGGATAGTATTGACGGAACATCGCGCCCCGCTGTTTGGCATTCATCCAAGGGTCAGCTTCTCCCCATAACAGGAGGAGTGGACAGGTTAGCTGGTTTAACAGAACATCAATTTTTTCACCTTGGGGAGACTTGAACACCGAGGCAAACACCTTATGGGCACCCTCATCACAGGAGGGGCGGTAAATCTCTTCCACTAACTGGTCTGTGACCGCACTCTGATCGAGATACACTTGGGAGAGCGTTTTGCGAATCATTGAGCGTTGCCGCACGTACTGGAACAAGAGAAAACTTGCCCAAGGTTGCAGCAAAACTGACCGGGCGAGGTCGCCGATGAATTGTTGTAAGGGACTCTTTTGAGTCGGCACCTTGGTATCCGTGAAAGGGCCAGCACTGTTGAGCAACACTACACCAGCCGCAGCATTAGGGCGCTGGGCTGCAACACACAGCGCTGAATAGCCACCTAAGGAATTTCCCGCCAACACGACAGGCTGACCAATTACCTCGGTGATGAAGTCATGCAACTGGTCTCGCCACAAGTCACCCCCGTACTGCCAATCGGGTTTGCTTGAACGTCCAAATCCCAACAAGTCAATTGCCCAAACTTCAAAGTCGTTAGAAAGTTCAGCAATATTTTTGCGCCAGTGGTCTGTGGATGCGCCAAAGCCGTGAATCAGCAGTAAAGGAGGGCGTCCTGATCGCTTCTGCCCCGCCTGTACATAGTAAATAGATTGTCCCCGCCATTGCCAGTAGGTACCAGGTGATGGGCTGGCTGCGGTCTCTCGGATTGCCTGTGTCGTCACGAGAAATGTTAATTAAAGTTAACTTTTCTTATTTTAGCTGGGGTTGGTAGATTGCAGGTTGCAGGTTGAAAGTTGTCGGTCGCAAATTAGCGTTTGCCGTTGCCTTCTGTTGACGGCCTTAGAGTCTTGCACTCAATAGCATATTTCAAGGCAATGTGCATTTTAGCGCCAGTTTTGTAGCAACAATTTACTCTTCCTCCTGTATTGAATCCAACAATGTTTAGTAATATAAAGACAATGCGAGTATCTTTCCCTGTTCCCCTGGGAAGCAGTGCAAACCTATGAACACAAGAGGGTAGAGTAGTGTCTGTCGAAACAATTGAGAAGCGTTCAACAGTCCGTAAACATGCACCTCGCTATCGCGTTTTGCTCCATAATGATGACTTCAACTCGATGGAGCATGTGGTGCAGACCTTGATGACGACAGTGGCGAGTCTAACTCAGCCTCAAGCCGTCAACATTATGATGGAAGCTCATACGACGGGGATAGGCTTGGTGATTACTTGCGCTCAAGAACATGCGGAGTTTTACTGCGAAACGCTGAAGAACCACGGCTTAACTAGCACCATTGAACCGGATGAGTAAGGGGTTAGGATTTGTCTTGAGGGTGTCGAGGGTAGGCATGGCCTCAAGTTTAAAAGCCTTGATAAAATACTAATCCCGGTTCTTTGCTAACCGATCGCATCCCAAGCCATTTGAAATCTAAACTGACTCAATTCGCCCAATACCCAGCACCAGCGCGTCTGGGGATATTTTTGGTGATTTTATCGCTGCTCTGGCTACCAGTAGCAGCACCCCTTTACTTTTTATTGGCTCACGACTCGAACTTAGTAACCATTCTGACGATGGGGCTATTGTTCGGGGGATTTTTGCTATTGCTGAGATGGTGGGGAAAGAATGTCTATGGGCGATCGCATCTACTGAGACAGTATGGATTGGTGCGATCGCGACAAAATGGGTTAGACCTACTCAAAGGATTGGGTATTGGTCTGTTGTTTACGTTTTCCCTGTTTGTTTTAGAAGGATTGCTCGGTTGGATTCAATTCCAAACGCCTCAAGCTGTATTACCGAGGGTAATTTTGGAAGGATTCATCAGCGCCCTCGGCATTGGCTTTGCGGAGGAGTTGGTATTTCGGGGTTGGGTGTTGGATGAGTTGCAACGAGATTACACCCTAAAAGCGTCTCTTTGGGCTGATGCCCTGATTTTTGCCCTATTGCACTTTCTCAAACCCCTTTCAGCAGTGGTTCGCACGTTACCGACATTTCCCGCGTTGGTGCTGTTGGGGCTAACACTGGTTTGGGCGAAGCGCTCATCTGGAGGTCGTTTGGGTTTGTCAATGGGTCTGCACGCAGGTTTGGTTTGGGCTTATTACATCCTTAACGTGGGACAACTGGTGCAGTATTCTAATCAAATTTCTCCTTGGATTACAGGTGTTGATCGCAATCCGATTGCTGGAGTTATGGGGTTGTTATTTTTGGGTACTCTTGCCTTGTGGATGAGGAAGCGAGTGGGACAAGCCTACAGACAAAGGCGATCGTAATTTGCTCTATATGTGATCGCGTTTCTCGTGCAGGCGCGTGCAGCGTTTGCAGGGCAAGAGTTCCAGAATTACTCTTCCTTGGTCGGGTTGTCACTTTGAGCGTTGGATGCCTCTATCTGTGTGACTCGCTCTCTATCTAAACTTAAAGTCTCTGCTACTTGCTCCAAACTCATCCCTGATGTCAACAGATGGGACACTGCTGCCTGCCTCACTTGCTCGATATCTAAATCTAACCCCTGTGCTATTTGTTCCACACTCAACCCTAATGATAAAAAGCGAGGCACTGACTCTAATTTGACCTCTTCTGCGGTCTCCTGATACACTCTGGTTTGCCTAAAATCAGTTAATCCCAACATTTGCGCTATCTCCTCCCGACTTTTCTGGGGAAATTTATAAGAAATTATCCTTTCTATCAATTCTATGAGTTCTTGCTGAGCCGCCTCATCAGCTATCTCAAGTCTGGCTTGGCCTATCAATTCCCTGGCTTTTGTCCCAGCAGTTTCCTCTGGCTCTATTACTAATTTAACGGTTTCAATGCCGATAGAGGGTTGTGGGGTTGAGCCTAACTCATCAAGGTAAATACGTCTAACTCGTTGAGGATGGAGTAATTCGATATACCGCTTTGTTTCTCCTGTATCTATGCTGCGAGTTGGATAAACGACTACTCCCCGCCAATTGTTTCTTAGTTTGGTTTTATCGAGGTAAAGGAAGATTTCTGTAAAGAAACGAGAGTAGAATTTTGGGTCGGGTTGAAATTGGACTTCAACGAAGTAGATGGGGCGTGAGGGTGCATTGCTGACTGGGAGAAATACTCCATCAATGCGGAATGAGAGTTGTTTGACTTCGACGGATGAGAATTGATAGGCGTTGGCTTCTGCGGGGGGTTGGTTGATAAGTTCAAAGAAGATGCTGGGGAAGGATTGAAAGAGGCGATAGAAGAGGGTGTCGGTTTTCACGCTTTGAATGCTATGAATTCTGTCTACTTTCCTTAGCTTTTAATCTAGATAAAATAACTTAATTCTATTATAGTGCAGCTATTTTTTATAGCTTATTATTATTATAGACTGATTCGATAGCCTATCAGTATAAAATAATTTTTATATAAAATTTAAATTATTTTTACATCAAAAACTTGATTTTTATTAAAATAAAATTATAGTCTTCAATTAAGGGTGAAGCGATTAGGTGCTGACACACACTAACCGCCTCTAACTCCCAACTAACGAACACTTAGCAAGGAGCTAATTTACTATTATGACGCGCATTGATGTTACACTCTCGGTCGCAGAAATTCCCGCCCACTGGCAACCTCCCCGTTACTCCTACGGACAGGTGATTGTTTACGGCAAAAAGTTCTGCGAAATCGTTGGACGTAAATACATCAGTCCGTTGAGTGCAGCGGGAAAATCCGACCCCGACATTGTTGGGTGGCATTACGCCTTCTACGAAACGCCAGATGCTCTCGACTCCATCGAAATCCATGAAACTGAGGTGATTACCAGCTAAAAACACAGGAGGGTGCGCCGAGACGCACCCTTCTAAAGGGGAGGGAATGGTGTTTTTGTGCTGGATGCGATCGCATGGATGCTGGTAGAGGTGCGTGAAGCGATCGCGCTGCACCAATCTGACAAATCACTTTTCCTGGGTAGGTTCATTTGAAGCCAATTTATCACTTGTTGCTTCTGCTGCATCGATAAATAACTTTTCCACCCTTGATACGATCATCCTAATCCGGACACTCCGGCTTCTTTATAGCGCTTCTTCCATTTACTTATAAAGCCATTCCCGACCTGAAGTAGGTCAGAGATGCCTCAATAAGACCATCCCGACAAAGCTAATTTTACCGCTAAGGCTCTTTTTATTTCTCTAATATCAAGATGGCTTTTAATCCAACTCTCTAATTCCTGGATTTGTTGCTCTGTTTCTTCCAGTTTCATCATTTTTATTTTTTCAAAGGTTAGCCTAATATTATACCCTTGGTTGGTTCTTGTGTTTCACATCTCATTTGAAAACGCTATATATAACCAAGCATATCAATTGTTTTGGTCGCTATAGTTTGGATTTGAATCGACAACCACCAACGGTTAATTATAATTGGCCTGTGCTTGCGGCATTAGAACAGTGTCATATAATCGTATTCAACGGGTGAGTGCTTCTGTCCCTTGTCCTTGCCAGCCTTTGAGAGCTAAGACTTCTTAAGCTTGAGCTGAGCAAATTGACATTACCAAGAGGAGCTTGAACAATAGGCGTTAAGTCCGGTTAATTGTGCGGTCTTGTCTTTGAAGGTTAACTCTCGGGTGTCAGTATGCTTGCCCTGCCGAATGTCGAGGTTCACGCCCAAATTTACTCAAGCGCCAATTCGCTAGTTTACCGAGGGACAAGCCAACCGGACAACACCCTGGTTATCCTCAAACTTCTCAAACAAGACTATCCCACTGCATCCCAACTCACCCGCTACAAGCAGGAATATGAAATTACCCGCTCTCTGAATCTGGATGGGGTAATTAAGGTCTATAGCCAGCAAGTCTATCAAAGAACGCTGGTGATGATTGTAGAGGATTTTGGTGGGGAGTCTTTAGAGAAACTGCGCCACGACTCGCCAGAATTATATTGCCCGATGCCCTTGGCAGAATTTCTGCGACTGGCAATTCAAGTGACAGAAATTTTAGGCTCAATTCACGCTGCCCAAATCATCCATAAAGACATTAACCCCAATAACATCATCCTCAATCCGGCTACTGGGATAGTCAAAATCATTGATTTTGGCATCGCCACCCGATTTGCTCGTACAAATCCAAGTTTCAGCAATCCAACTGTCCTAGAAGGCACGTTAGCTTATATCTCGCCAGAGCAAACCGGGAGGATGAACCGGATGCTGGATTACCGGACAGATTTCTATTCGCTGGGAGTCAGTTTCTACGAACTGCTAGTTGGACAACTACCATTTGTGACGGATGATGTGCTGGAATTGGTGCATTGTCATCTTGCCAAACAGCCAGCGAAACCAGGTGAGGTAAATGCAGAGATTCCCTCAATTGTTTCCGTTATTGTTCTTAAATTAATGGCAAAAAATGCCGAGGAGAGATATCAGAGTGCGGCGGGAATCAAAGCGGATTTAGAAGAGTGTCTATTGCAGTTAGAAACAACAGGTCGAATTGAAGAGTTTTCCTTAGGAACTCAAGATGTTTTTGACAAATTTCAAATCCCGCAAAAACTGTACGGGCGAGAGGCAGAGATTGAGACATTACTGACAGCATTTGTTCGCGTAGCGTGTCCAGAGGACAAACGAGTGGCAGCTTGTAGAGCAGAGGGAGCTGGGGGAGCGGAGGAAGCTGGGGAAGCAGAGGGAGCTGGGGAAAAGAAAGAGAATCTCATTACTACTTCTAAGTCTCAAATCGAACTGATGTTGGTGGCTGGCTATTCAGGGATTGGCAAGTCAGCCTTGGTGCAAGAAGTTTATAAACCTGTAACCCAAAAACGGGGCTATTTCATTGCAGGTAAATTTGATCAGTTTGGGCGTAATATTCCCTATTCGGCTGTGGTTAGTGCTTTTCAATCCTTGGTGCGGCAACTCCTCGCGGAACCAGAGGTGTCTCTGCAACAATGGCGAGAAAAAATCCTGGCAGCTACAGGTGCGATCGCATCAATAATTATTGATGTCATTCCTGAAGTAGAACTTATTATCGGCTCTCAACCCCCTGTGCCAGAAGTCGGGGCAACGGAAGCGCAAAATCGCTTTAATTTAGTGTTTCAAAAGTTCATTCGGGTATTCTGTTCTCCAGAGCATCCCTTGGTTATCTTTCTCGACGATCTGCAATGGGTAGACTCGGCAACACTGAAGTTAATCGAGTTGATGATGAGCGTTAGCGAAGCGGGTGCGGAACACCATCGCGAAACGCAATCTCTGTTGTTGATTGGAGCGTATCGAGATAACGAAGTCGAGGCAAATCACCCGTTGATGTTGCTGCTGGCTGAGTTACGCAAAAAAGCGATCGCAGTTAATCAAATCATCCTCACGCCTTTAACTCTAGAGGATACTCGCCAACTAATGGCTGAGACATTGCACAGAGATACTGCCTCAGTCGCATTGTTAGCAGAACTGGTACAGGAAAAAACGCTAGGTAATCCGTTCTTTATCGAGCAATTTCTGAAAACTCTGCACACCGAAAACCTGATTGAGTTTGATGTTGCTCAACGCGCTTGGCAATGGAATTTGGCTCAAATTGAGGCACAAAACATTACTGATAATGTTGTGGATTTGATGATTGGCAAGCTTGAGAAACTGCCTCCAACCACGCAGCAAGTATTGAAATTAGCCGCTTGTGTCGGTGCTAATTTCAGTTTAAATATCCTGACGATTATCTGTGAAAAATCAGCGGTTGAACTGTTTCCTGTTCTCATTGAGGTAGTTCAGTTTGGGGTCATCTTGCCAACTTCTGAGTTAGATGAGCAACTGTTAATTCAAGATTATAAATTTTTGCACGATCGCGTTCAGCAAGCGGCTTATGCTCTGATTGACGAAAATCAAAAACAAGCGGTTCACTTACAAATCGGTCGCAATCTCTGGCATTCGACTACACACCAGACGTTAGCCGACAAGGTTTTTGAGATAGTAGACCATCTTAATCTTGGCGTTGAACTTGTTAGCGAACAATCAGAACGAGATGCGATCGCTCAGTTGAACCTGCTGGCAGGTCGAAAAGCGAAAGCGGCGACAGCTTATGATGCTGCGCTGACATATCTGACTACAGGGATAAAATTGCTGACCATTGATAGTTGGCAAAATCAATACGATTTCAGCTTATTTTTACATGAGGAAGTGACAGAAACCGCGTACCTTAGCGGTCACTTCAACGAGATGGAGAAATGGGCAACGGTTGTCTTGCAACAAGCCCAGACCATACTAGACAAAGTGAAAGTCTATGAGGTCAAAATTCTAACCTGCATCGCGCAGAGGAACCAACTCGGAGCCGTCAAGATAGGGCTACAAGTTCTTGAACAGTTGGGTGTGAGTTTACCCCAGTTGCCTACAGATTTGGATGTTCAGCAGAAGTTGGAGGAAACAACGGCTGCTTTGAGGGGGAAGAGTACAGAGGACTTGATTAGCTTGCCTGTGATGACAGATAAATACAAATTGGCAACCATGCGGATCTTATGTAGCATAGGCGCTGCTACCTATCAAGCTGCACCGATACTGTTACCACTGATTGTGTGCGAACAGATAAACTTATTGCTTGAGTATGGTAACTCTCTCTTCTCTGCTTTTACTTATGCTGCTTACGGAATCATTTTAAGTGGGGTAGCCAATGATATTGAATCCGCTTATCAATTTGGTCAATTAGCTTTAAATACGATTGAACGGTTCAATAATACAGAACATAAGTGTAAGGTAAATTTTATAGTTGCACAGTTCATATTACATATAATGCATCCCGTTAGGGAGACTTTATTACTTTATGAAAAAGCTTACTTTAGCGGCATAGAAATTGGAGATTTTGAATATGCCAGCTATGCCGTAACAACTAAAAGTCAATATTCATATTTCAGTGGTGTGGAACTGACAAAGCTGGAACGGGAATTTGCTTTCTGGAGTCATGCCATAGCTCAACTGGGGCAGGAAAATGCCTTGACTCAGAATCAATTGCATCACCAGGTAATTCTTAACTTACTTGGAATTGTTGAAAATCCATGCCGTCTACAGGGTGAGGTATACAACGAAGAGAAGATGCTGCCCCTTTATTTAGGTGTCAATGACACAACTACAATTCATTACCTTTATAGTTACAAGCTTATCCTCTGTTATCTATTTGAAGAGTTGACTGAAGCTGTAAAAAATGCCAGTTATGCTGAACAGTATTTGCAGGGTGTTACAGGAGCGCTAAATGCTCCTATATTCTATTTCTATGATTCTCTGGCACGTCTAGCGATATATCCAGATATTTCCAGTGCAGAACAAGAGGACTTGCTCCTGAAGGTGAGCATTCATCAAGAAAAAATGCAGAATTGGGCGCACCATGCGCCGATGAATTTCCAGCATAAATACGATTTGGTAGAAGCGGAAAAAGCCAGAGTCTTGGGGAATATTCTTGAGGCGGAAGAGTTTTATGAACGAGCAATTATTGGAGCTTGTGAAAACGAATATATCCAAGAAGAGGCATTAGCTTATGAGCTAGCCGCTAAGTTTTATCTAGCGCGAGGACGGGAGAAATTTGCCTCTATGTATATGAAAGAGGCACACTACTGCTACCAGCGTTGGGGAGCTTTAGCCAAGGTTAAAGACTTAGAAACTCGCTATCCACAATTACTCAACCGCGATCGCGCCAGCAGTTCCCCTACCGAGCATCACCAACCCAATTCGCGATCGCTTCGCGCTGCCCCTTTGGGGCAATCGCTCGTAGGAACAATTACCTCCAGTGGAGCACTCACAACTCTCGATCTCTCTGCTGTAATGAAAGCCGCTCAAGCCCTCTCCGAAGAAATCCGCCTCGATCGCCTGCTATCAACCTTAATGCAAGTAGTAATTGAGAATGCTGGAGCTGAGAAAGGTTCTCTCATCTTGCTAGAACAAGACAATCTGGTAGTTGTTGCTCAATATGTCGGTGAGGGAAATTGCTGCCTACAAGCAACAACAGTTGGCAATGACTCGGATATTCCCGTAACCGTCATTCACTATGTACAACGCACAGGTGAAACCCTGGTACTAGAAGATGCCTCAACGGAGCCGACCTTTACAACTGACCCCTACATCCAACAGCATCATCCCAAATCGCTGCTGTGTACTCCCCTGATTAAGCAAGGCAAACTGATTGGCATTCTTTACTTGGAGAATAACCTCAGCACAGGAGCCTTTACCAGCGATCGCCTAGAAGTCCTGAAACTGCTCATCGCCCAAGCCGCGATTTCATTAGAAAATGCTCGACTCTATGAGCGTCTAGAAGAGTATTTACGGACGCTAGAAGTGAAAGTAGACGAGCGAACTGCTGCCTTGCAACAAGCAAAGGAAGCCGCAGAAACCGCCAACCAGGTCAAAAGCGAATTTCTGGCAAACATGAGCCACGAACTGCGTACCCCCCTCAATATCATCCTAGGCTTCACCCAACTGCTGTTGCGCGATCGCCTTTTGACCCCTCAACAGCAAGAATACCTGGATAGTATTACTCACAGTGGCGAGCATTTGCTGGGATTGATCAACGACGTGTTGGAAATGTCCAAAATTGAAGTGGGACGGACACGCCTTAATGAAACTAGCTTTGACCTGCATCACCTGCTCAACACCTTAGAAGAAATGTGGCAACCCAAAGCGGCTGCTAAAGGTCTTCTGTTGAAGATTGAGCGGCAAGCCTCTATCTCTCAATATGTGAAAACCGATGAGAGTAAGTTACGCCAAGTGTTGATGAACTTGCTCTCGAACGCTATGAAATTTACACAGGTGGGTAGCGTCACTGTGCGAGTGAGGCTTGAGGACACACAGACCTCCAGACACGAAGATACCCAGAATTCTTCCCATCTTCTTGTCTCCCCCTGTGTTCTGTTTTTTGAAGTGGAAGACACTGGGCTGGGTATCGCAAAAGAAGAGATTAAAACCTTGTTTAATGCCTTTGCCCAAACCGAAACAGGTCGCAAGTCTCAGCAAGGCACTGGACTCGGTTTAGCGATTAGCCGAGAATTCGTGCGGCTGATGGGTGGAGACATTACGCTAGAAACCCAAGTGGGGCGAGGAACCAAGTTTCAATTTTG
>NZ_DATNPA010000020.1:0-8915 GCF_036703385.1 Allocoleopsis sp.
GCACTCCCTATTGGGAGAAGTAGTCATCGCAAACTTCATCCCTGAGGAATCTAGGCGGCGGATAATCAACGAACTCAATATTCGCCCAATGCTTCGTGTTTACAAAGCTAGCAGCCAAGCCACTCTGAACTATGTGCCAACAGTTTACCCAAACACAATTACGCTGTTAAGAACAGGCGATCGCTCTAGTATTACTCATCAAGACTCAACACTAGGCTGGAGTAATCTCACTGGAAACAACGTGGAAGTTCATTGGGTTCCTGGTAATCACCTAACAATGCTTAGGAAACCCCATGTGCAGGTTCTCAGCGAACAGCTAGGGGGCTGTATCGAGAGGGCACAGGCGGCTAATGTTAAAGGGAGTCGGGAATAGGAAATGGGGAGTACTCCTAGTCTTAATACCCAATTCGGCTCGTACACCCCTTTAAGGTTGAATGCTTCTCTCTCCTGTCCAATGTCGATCAGAAGATTGATATACTCTAACGCCTTCTAAACCCGCCTGTTGCATCAGTTCATTCACTTCATCCAGAGTGAAAGCCGCATGAAGAGAATCACGGAATAATTGGGTTTGATGAGCGTTACAATCAGCCACAACCCGCTCAACTATGGCATCTAGACTTTGTTGAGAATCGGGTCGAAGTAAATCCCGCAGGAGAATTGCTCCCTTCGACTTGAGGACTCGCTTGAGTTCGAGCAAAAAGGGTAATGGGTTTGGCAGATGGTGGATGAGGCTATTTGAAACGACCATATCAAAGTGTTCATCCGGATAAGGGAGTTGCTTCGCGTCTACCAATTCCAGTTGAATTTGCTGTTGTAAACCGGACTGCTCAAGATTCTTTTGCCCAACATCCAGCATCGATTGGGCTAAGTCGATACCAATAATCCGCCACTGGGGACGCCGTTGGCACATGAGAATGGGAATTCGAGCTGTCCCCGTCCCGGCATCGAGAATGAGTCCCTGTGGTGGGCCAAGTTCAAGGGCAAGTTCGGCGAAGGCAGTATTAACATCCAAAAAGTCCATCGCATCATACTCGATCGCCTCTTGTGGGCTATCCATGACTTCCGGTTCAGTGACTCGCTGCATTGCTCATTTCCTCCAATCTGCCAGCAATTATCTCAATTTCACCTTCAAATTTGAACCTTATGCCAGGGTAATTTTTAGTAGAGTATTGATTTTTTCTTAAGCTACAGCCAGAATTTAAAGTTTTGATGAAGTGTTTGTCAATCTACTCCCATAGATAGAGCATTTAGTTAAAAATACGGTGAAGAATAGAAACATATCTTCATAAGATAGGTTAAGTATTTAAACCTTATCTAACAAGATAAAAGAGTTGTTTTCACCTCCTAATTGAGACAGTAAAACAACTTCTTGTTCAGGGTAAACCAGCGGATAAATGAGCGTCTACTACACATTCAAAGATTCTAAACGCTGGTGTTTCAAGGCTATGTAGAAATGCTTGCCATCGTGAGCGTATTTCTACATAAAACCCCTAGTCATAAAGATTTACCATGCACAACTCAACGGCTTTGAGTAAAAGCCTAGTGTTTATCGACTCCCAAGTTATGGTCATTCACGGACACTTGCTAGTCAATGGTAAAAATTCTTGCCAAAGCCTAATGTTCATCGACTCCCAAGTAGCGAATGCAGATAAGCTCAACGAGAGCGTAGCACCGGGAGTTGAGGTGATGTTCTTCGACGCAATAAAAGATGAGGTCGCGTCAATTGCTGAAGCGCTTACCCAACACACAAACGTTTCCAATATCCACATCGTTTCACACGGACAAGCCGGAAGCTTGCCACTGGAATCAACCCAACTCAAGCAACAAACCCTAAAAACCAGCTACGCTGCATCTATGCAATCGTGAGCTCTAGCCTTAACTCCCCATGCCGAGTATCTGCTCTACGGTTGTGATGTTGCGGCTAATACAACCACTGCCTGCCGTATTCAGTGCTGACCCATAAGAGAGGGAACGCCACTTAGGTTTCTTAGATGAGGTGTCTCATCCTCATCAGGCCACGCTGACTACGCCAACATACTGAATTTAACTAGCTAGATAGAAGACCGCATCGTGCTTTTGCCATGAAAGTAAGCTCCAATCAGCTTGGGATGTTTTAGCCACAGGCTCGGGTCTCTATGTATGCAACGACTCAGATAACCAATGAGCTAATTGGCATTTTCAGAGGGTTTTTGCAATCACCAGTTTAATCTCACCGATCGCTCCTTTACCTATGTTTAGACCCCAGCTAGCAACGGGGAACAGAGGCTTCACTTCCCTCTTGTGTGAGATTTAGGTTTTTCCAATTGCGTCAAGGAGAGGGGCTCTACCCAATTCATTTACCCAAGGAAAAGATTCACCATGAGCATTATTACCGTTACTTCTGTTGCAGATAATGGGACGGGTTCTCTCAGAGCGGCGATCGCGCAAGCTCAATCAGGAGACACCATTCAATTCGCCTCGACCCTCGCCAATCAAACCATTATCCTCACATCAGGTCAACTGGAAATTCCCGTTGGCAAAAACCTGATAATTGATGGTGCAGGTGCTTCCGGTTTAACCATCAGCGGCAACAACGCAAGCCGCATCTTTCACCTGCAATCAGCATCCGTCAACCCAACAAGCTTGACGATCAAAAACCTGACCCTTGCTAATGGTTTCACCAACGAATTCGGCGGAGCGATACGGACAGAACACCAGGGCCAATTGACGGTCGAAAACAGCCAATTTAAGAATAATGTAGCGAGCCTTGGTGGAGGAGCCATTTTTGGGGCGTATGAAGGAACCGTTACGGTGAGTGGTAGTAAGTTTGACAGCAACACGGCTACAGCAGGTAACGACGAGCGAGGTGCAGGTGCGATCGCAACTTGGGGAGGAATACGCACCACTGTCACTGGCAGCGAATTCACCAACAACACAGGCATTAACGGTGGAGCGATCAACAACCTTGCTGGTGAATTGATTATCGACAGCTCTTCGTTCATCAACAACAGCACAATAGCCGCTACTGTTGCTACAGGCCAAGCCAACCCAACCTTAAGGGGGTATGGTGGTGCTGTTTACAGCGATCGCGGTTCTAATATCAACAACCCAACTGGCACGATTAGCATTACCAATAGCATCTTTGAGGGTAACAAAGGTCGGGGTGAAGGGGGAGCCGCTTATCTTTACAGCGGTAACCAAGACAGCGTTCTACTCGACTCCAGCACGTTCAAAAATAACGAAGTTCTGGCGCTCCCAGGGGGAAATAGTGGAAATGGGGGTGCGGTGGTGCAAATGAGCAATGGAGCCAACCAGGGCTTTACCATCCGCAACACCTCGTTTGCCAATAATATAGCCGCCAATCAGGGGGGTGGTTTGTGGATGATGGACGCACCCACCACCATTACTAACAGTACCTTCTCTGGCAACCAGGCAACGGCTACCGACTATAGCGGTAACGGTGGAGCGATGGCACTCTACGGTCCCACGAACATCATCAACACGACCATTGCCAATAATTCTGCCGGATGGGTTGGCGGTGGAATAGCCGCGAATGATTCACCCGTCACGGTTCAAAATACGATTTTTGCCAACAACACGGCAGCTAATGGAAACAATAATTGGGGGATTCAGCAACAAACGAGCCGTTTACTCACCGATGGTGGGGGTAATATCCAATTTCCTCCCAAATCGACCAATGACTCGAACGACTTTAATGCTACGGCTTCTATCACCATTGCCGACCCCAAACTCGGTCCCTTGCAAGAAATTAACGGTCGCCTAGTCCATCCCCTGTTTGCAGGAAGTGCCGCGATTAATACTGGGGTTGCGATCGCTGGTTTGACCACCGATCAGCTAGGAGCATCCCGTAGCGACGGACTGATAGATGTTGGAGCCTTTGAGTTTGGAGGTACTCTCCCGACTAACGCCACCTTGACTGTAGGGAATGACTTCGGGGTTGGTCAAGCTGGAAACAATTCTCTCCTTGGCGGTACGGGCAATGTTACTCAAGGAGATTTAGGTTTGGAGGGGAATGATTCTCTCACAGGTGTTAATGCAGCCACTAATGCAGGAAGTGGTGAGATGGCTCCCCTCGTCGGTAGCACGGATGCCGACCCACTCCTGGTTGGGAATGCCACCACGGCATTCCCTAATGACGGCGTCATCTCTGACCCAGGTCAGACTGACTACGCGGTTGTTGCTGACTTTAACAACCTGGAAGACACAATTGTGCCACATGGCTCAGCAAGTTCCTATCAGCCTGGGGCATTAGCGACAGACACGGGTCTTTCTCCTACAGCAGATCAGACGAAGGCACAGTTAATTGGCATTGTCCAAGGGGGCTCTCCGGACGTAGTGAATCTCACCGATAGCTCACTTTAAGTAGAATGGCACTGAATTAAGGGAAAAGCGATCATTCTTTGGAAAAACCCGGATTGGGGGGTCTCCCCCCAAACCCCCCACTGGGGGACGCAGCGCTTCCCCCAGACCCCCTCCGCAAGGGTTGATGGGTGAGGTATGAGAGTTCTTAAGTCAGTGCCATTCCACTTTAAGTACGTTTAGGCGGACTTTGTCCAAGTGAACTACCTACGCTGACTCTACCCTTCGGGAACGGCTTCGCCGAACGAGTACAGCAGACCTCTTGCTCTCATTCAATTTTTGCCCCCCCAAATTGGGGGGAGCAGGAGCTTCAAAGTCCCCCAGAATTGGGGGATTTAGGGGGCATTCCAAGATTTACGCAAGAGATCTAGCGTAGGCTTCCTGACCAACAGAAAGCGCAGTCATCCCCACGCCGACCGCAACGGGCGACGGCGCGGGGCTTCTTGCGATCTAAGCTAAAAAGTTCGGAAAAGTTGCTGTTGCCGTTCCACCCCACAAGTACAAGAGTGCTGTTTGTGCAACAAGAAAGTTCCCAAAGAACTGGAAGAACGTGTTCATCGCTGTAGTTGTGGTTTAAGTATCCACGCGGATATCAATGCGGCAATAAACATGTTGCTTAGGGCAAAATCTAGAGAAAGGCATTCCCGAAGTAACGCTTGATTGAGTCGAAGCCTCTACGCTAGTTGAAGCAATTCTGCTAGGGCAAGCTTCGACGTTGATTAAAGAATCTCCGTCGCTCGATTTGCGGAGAGTGTCAAATGACAGAGTCTAGAGCCGATCGCAAATGAGCGATTTCCTCCTCCAGATTACCGCCCTGAGCCGCATCTACTAGATTTTGTTGAGCATATTCCTTGAGCAGCATCTTTGCTACTTTGTTGAGTGCACTGCGAACGGCTGCAATCTGCAAAAGCACTTCTGGGCAAGAGCGGCCTGTTTCAACCATCTGACTGATAGCTCGAATGTGCCCTTCAATTTTGGCAAGACGACTAAGCAGCTCCTGAGTTTGAGTTTCAGACATAATATACCCCCCTAGGGGATATGGATACCCATATTCTACCCAACTTATCAGGACAGATTCTCAGGGGAGTGGAGCAGCTATGCCCCTCGAACAGTGAACAGTGACCAGGTTCCATTGTGCAGATTGAACCCCAACAGGGTACCTACCACCTTAGTCTTGCCACGAGAGAGTGCATAAGTAGCAATAGCAGTGGATATATGTCTTTTTGTTCACTGGTCATTGGTCACTGTTCACTGCTCACCGAAAAGGTGAAACAGGCCAATATCGGGTGCGTCTACTATCTTGCTCTCATGTGCGATCAGCTTCGCTGCTGCCGAAGGGCAATAGTCCGCAAAATACCTCAATCAGGAGTTAACACAAGTGATAGCCAATGCACCTACTTTTCACTTACCTATCGGCCTCGACTATACCCTTACTGCTACCGAACAAGGATGGCAACTCACCGTTTGGGAAGAGGCGGCGCTTACAGAACAGAGAGTTTGTCCATTCCTGTGGAAGTTTAGAGTGGAACTGCCAACCCTCAACGAAGTCAACTCCATCCTGCAAACAATTTTGGGAGAAGCGGGAAGCTGACTAGCTTATTTTTCCTTCTTCTCACGCTCTTTGTACTCCTTGAGCAGTTGCGCCACTCGCTTTTGAATTTCGATGTGTCGCGATACCCCTTCATAGGTATAGCGGTTGTAGCCATTGCGCTGAATCAGCGTTTCGATATTACGAATTCGCTCCCCTGTGTTGGGGTGGGTGGAGAGCCATGCAAAGATTGGGCGATCGCGTTCCTCTTTATCGAGCGTTATCATCAGGTTGTGTAGTCCATCGGCAGCATAGCCGCTCGACGCAAGAATCCGAGTCCCCAACGCATCCGCCTGACGTTCCATATCCCGACTGTAGTTGAGAACGATCAGATCGGCCGCTGTACCCCCCAAAGGGATATATTGGGTAACATTAGCAATCAAGTTGCCTTGGGTCGCCAACTGGAAGCCGTGAGATAAGACAGCATGGGATAACTCATGGGCGAGTAATCCGGCTAATTCGGCTTCAGATCGGGTTTTCAAGATGGCACCTGCATTGACAAATACCTTACCTCCTGGTAGTGCAAAGGCATTGAGGCGGTCATCCATGATTACATAAAACTCGTATTCAAAATCATTGCGTCCTGCTACTTGTGCGACTTTATTTCCGACTTCACGCACATAGTTAAGTACGGCTTCATCTTCCATCACTGGCACTTGCCGCTTAACGTGATTGGCGATAGAGCCGCCAACGGCTGATTCTCCTCGCAGCAGCATGACAGTGGAATCAATGGCTGTAAATGGGCCAAACAAATTACCGGTCAGAACAAAGCCAAGTGCACCCGTGATAGCATTAGCGATCGCATTTCCTCGTACCTTCTGACGCACCTGATTGCGATAGTGTTCTAGAGCGTCATCCGCCAATTTAGCAAACTCGCTACTCTGAGGATGATCGGGGTAAAGCAAAGCAAATTGTCTCGCTGCGAGGGATGCCTCCAGCCACTTTTTCTGTTCACCCATTGCTGCAATGGTTACTTTGAGTAACTCCGGTTCCTTGGGATACAGGGTACTGGCTCGCTCTAAAACTTGTAACGCTTTTTCCGGCTGGTTATAGTCTTTCAGTGCCTGAGCGTACCGTAAATGACCGGGGATAAATTCAGGGAACTGCTCAACTAAAGACTCCAGCGGTACAAAAATCTTTGTTTCCAGCTTTTGTTCTAAACCCTCTCCAGACATGCGCCAATATACCGAACCGGCGGCTGGAAGTTGAGCGGCGTCGTAAATCGGTTCGGGTTGTGCTTTTACCTCGGATTGAGCCTCTGTCTCAAACGGCTTTTTAGCTTCACGATACAGCTGTTGAGCAGCGGCAAACTGTCCACTCATAAATAGTTGATCAGCTTGAATCAGCTTCTGCTGCCGTGCAAGTTCTTCTGGACTGAGTTCTGGTTCTTTGGCGTCGGTAGAGTCGGAAGAACTGGGTTTCTTGTCAGCACCCTCTGTTTGATCGGGTTTTTCTGAGTCACTCGGTGAGTTTTGAGGAGTGGGTGCTGTGGGGGTTGGCGGCTTTTCAGGAACTTCTGTTTGGCTAGGAGTTTCCTGTGTTGTTGCTGGAATCACAGGCACCACAATAGTTGGTGGAGCTTGGGGAGGCGATGCTTCTTCTGCAATCACTGTATCCGCTGATGCGATCGCGATCGGTTCCTCAATTGTCTCGTTCAGTGTTGGAGGGATTACCTCAAAGGCTGAACTGGCTTCCGGTAAATCCCCATTAACAACGGTTGTAGCTGAATTTGAGATAGGGCGAAATTCTGAAGTCCTTAGGGTTGGAGTATCGAACTTAGCCGTTTTGATAGACTGCGATAAAACAATTGAGGATGAGGTCGGTAGCAAGAGACCTAATGAGATTAGCAGAGTATTCCAGAGGATTTTCATAATAGGATTTTTGGGAATTACTCAGAGATTATTTGATTCAGGAATTGAGCCACTATCTTGTACAGGTTTAGCGGTAGTAGAGAGTAGCTCCAATCAGGTCTTTTCAATAATTATGTATATGTAGCGCAGCTTTCTCAAAATTTATCGAAAAGTCTTGAAAACAAGGGAGAGTCTGGACTTCCAGCCATCCGGTGCGGCTGGATGAAATATGGGGCTTCATCCGGTTTTCCATCATTGGACTTAAAGCCAACACGGCGGAATGGTCATGTAATACCAAGCTCAGCCTTTAAGTGTGACTTAAAGGCTGAGGACTGGAAACCGGGTATGGAGATACTGTTCTACCCATTATCCATTTCCGCTCTCTATTCCCTATTCCCTATTCCCTAATCGTTATTTTTATCTACAGCTCACTCAAAAGTAACAGCACCGCGTTTCTACTGTCGGCTCTCATGGTACCAATGACATAAGTACGTAGAGGGAAGTAATCCTTGTTCTTTTTTGGTTTACTAAAAGTATAATCAATGTTTAGAGAGGGCACCTTTAGTGTTGAAAAAGCGAGATAGTTCCACAACGAATGTTAGTTCTATTCTGATCGGCACTTTGGTTACAGGCTTAGCGGTTGGCTTCCCTTTAGGCTACATGGCACGTCAGTTGTATGCAGCATCGCCTAATACAGATGTAGCTTCTTTACAATTCAACAAATAATTAGGTAAAAAACGGTGAAAAAATCAGATACATTTTTAAATTTAGTAGGTTGGGTGATCGCTGGAGCTATATTTGCTACAGGAGCTGTTATCTTTAGCCCTAGAGCAGATAGACCTACTGATAAAACAGCCGTAGTTCCGCAGGAAGTTCCTATTACTATGGAGCAGCGATGAACTCTACCTTTATGTCATTGGTAACTCTCAATGGCTTAGGTTAATACGACCTAAGCCACGCCTAGCCTATGTTTTCTTCAGGCACCCAGGTGAGTGTTGATTGAGTTAATTCCTGAATACTAACTTCTTTAGAGGTGCTATTCAGATTATTTTGGCATCAGAGTACTTAAGAGAGCCGTATCATTAGGAAATGTTTCTAACGTGTTAATCAATAATTTT
>NZ_DATNPA010000021.1:0-16941 GCF_036703385.1 Allocoleopsis sp.
TGAGGTCGATTTCTCGGTGGATGACGAGATTTTAAAAGCAGTTGAGTAGGGGCACTCCTTGTGGGTGCCCTAGAACTGCGGGTGCCCGCAGTTCTAGGTAGGGTAGGCACAAAACCTGCCCCTACAGTTCCTAAATTTGTCGAGCTTAGGGTGTAAGAGGTCAAAGCCCTTGTCAATTAACCAACAGCTTCTTTCCCATTACCAGGTATTTTTGCATTGGGATGCACCCGTGTTACTGTGGCTTCACAATCGGCTTTCCGTTCACGTCTACTTCTAACTCTTCGCGACGAAGTGTTTCTGTTGCATCCACCGTATCTCGCGAAATTTCTTTTCTGACGGTGACTTCCTCGCGGACAAAAGCCTGTTTTCCGATTTCCGCCGTCTCTTCGTAGACATTCATGTGAGCCACTTCGCCTTCATGGAAATCTACACTACCAGGAGTCACTGTAGCCCCAAGGTCTTCCGGTGTTGTGCGCTCAATTACCACACGTTCTTTCTCCACCGGAACCGAAACTCGTGCGGTTTCAGTTTCAACCCGCTTGCCGATCGCAACTTCACCAGTCTGGCGACGGTGTTTATTTGCAACTAACCGTTCTTCATACAGCCTGAGTGTTTGATGTTCCTGAGCATTCATTTGGTAGAGTGAAGGCTCATGCTCGTAGGTATAGGTATTGCGGTCATAAGCAACAGAGCTAGGCTGATTCGAGACAAAACGTGGCGTAGCCGCTTGAGCCGATACCCCCCTAACTCCTGATGTCTCCACAGGCGCTGAGGCTTCTACAGTGGGAGTGCGATAAACGTGCCGCACCCGCTCTTCGTAATCGTAATCAACCGTCATACTGTCATCGTATTCGGGTAATTTTTCCGCTTGCTCCTTGCTGGAAATTCCTATGGCGTAGATGCGTCGCGCCGCCGTATCAACATGGCAACGACCAACTGGAAGCAACACCTTCTTTCCAAAAATCCAGAAGCCTGTATCAATGACAAGATATCGGAAACTGCCTGTTTCATCCACAAGCACGTCATGAATGGAGCCAATTTTCTCATGGTTTCTCCCCGCATAGACATCAAGTCCCTTGACATCTTCTCCATCAAACGCTTCTTCGCGATAGTGTGGATTAAAATCTCCAATTTTGAAAAGAGGCATACTCCTGTCCCCAGAGTTATCTGTGTCCCAGTACGCCCATATTAGGAATCTGAAGACATTGATTCCTCTGGCTAACGGATGAGAAATCGGCTATTAGCTATCGGCTTTTAGACCACTCGTTGCCGTTGCTGGCGGATTGCTTTTTTGAGGCCACAAGTATATGGCACCCGAAATCCAGGTGAAGGCAACAGATATCCAGAAGGCAACTAGAGAGGGGGTTTTCCAGGAGTCGGGGGTTGGGGCAATCAAAAGTGCGATCGCTAAAATCTGACTCACGGTTTTGAGTTTTCCCCAAAGATTAGCACCACTAATGCTCGTACTACCTGTTAAGTTTGGGTTAACCCGCCAACCCGCAATCAGCAACTCCCGCGCCAAAATCAGAAAGACTCCCCAAGCGGGTACCTGTCCCAATTGAATTAACGCCATTAGAGGAGCCAAGACCAAAAATTTATCAACTAAGGGGTCAAGAAATTTGCCTAAATCGGTAATTTGGTTGAGTTTACGAGCCAGATAACCATCTAACCAATCGGTACCCGCCGCAACGAGAAAGACGACCAAACAAATCCAGCGCATTCGGTCGGTTGGATTATAGAGACCGTATAGGAGAAACGGCAACCCTAGCAGGCGAGAAAAGGTAATCCAGTTCGGTAAATTCATAAAACAGCAAAATAGCGAAGAGTGAAGATGCTTCTGTCTTCACTCTTAGCTTAGATTTCGCCAAAACGGCATTTTTTGGCAGAAATCTACTTGTCCTTTCAGCCTGAAGCTCGACGAATGCAACAGACTTAAAAAGCACCATCTTTACAGACAACAACCAGGAGAGTTTTGAAAATTAATTTGAGGTCGTAGGCAATAGACCACTTTTGCTGATAGGCAACATCCATGCGCACGATTTCTTCAAAATCTGTGACGCTAGAGCGTCCATTGGCCTGCCATTCACCGGTCATTCCAGGCTTAATATTCAAGCGATCCCAGTGATGCTTCTTATAGCGTTTCACTTCTTCCACGGTGGGTGGACGAGTGCCCACTAAGCTCATATCTCCTGTGAGGACGTTCCAAAATTGAGGCAATTCGTCCAAGCTGGTACGACGTAAAAATCGACCAACACGAGTCACACGAGGGTCATTTTGATTTTTGAAAATGTTGCCCTTGGCCTGATTCTGTACAAGATGCTGTAGGCGGTGAGCATCTACGACCATTGAGCGGAATTTCCACAGGCGGAAAGGCTTGCCCTTCAGGCCACAGCGCATTTGGCTATAAAAGATCGGGCCTGGATTATCTAGCTGGATGGCGATTGCGATCGGAATGGCGAAGATGACAGTAATCGCTAGTCCAACTAGCGCTCCCATGATGTCCAGCAATCGCTTGCGCTTGCTTTGCGCTGAGTAATGCAGATGCTGCTGAACCTTATAACCCTGGCTGGTGTGAGCGAGAAGTAGGAAGTCAACCGATAAGGCATCAGGAGACTGTGATGTGGTAGACACGGTTTAAGAGCGGTTGTTTACAGAGCATTAGGCATTTAGGTGACACCTATCAGGGATGATTATCCCTTTTCAGAGTTTGATGGTAGTCCGACCGCCCTAATTTACTGAGTCTTCACAATTCCCACGCTCTTGTTAAAGTTTTTGTGAAGTTGTCGTTTTTTGATTGAAACAAAACTTTAATTTTGATACCTTAACTAGATTAAGCTTTGTTAAGCTAAATCCAACTGACGAGCAGCGGTTCTTCAAACTTTTGATAGATACCAGACAAGACAAGCTGCATATAGTATCGAAGTAGGGCTTGCTGCTGGAGATTGCGCCGATAGAGGTGTCCGACTTGACCTGTGCCACTTGAGTCATGACCCTCTTTCAAAAAAAGTCCTGTACTTGCAGCAACCTGAGAGTAAAGTGGATTTTGATGGGAGGTGGGAAAGAGCCAGCTCGTCTTTTCAAGGGAGGGCACCAACCCCTCTGGTAAGTGGCCTTCTATCAAGTGAACCAGTCGTTCATAACAAGTGCGGGTGTTGAGTCCCCGATGTTCCAACTGCTGCATGATTTCTTCAAGTCGGTAAAGACGCTCTGCTGATTCAGGTGCGGTTTCCGGAAAAGCACGGAGTAGCTCTAAAAAAAGGAAATAGTCACTATACTGCTGCCGAGAGCGATTTAACAGTTGGGGATACAGAGGCAACGTTGCCAGTCCAGCCGCAACCCAGCTTCCACCCGGTGAATCAGTGTCCCGAATGACAGTGGCGTTGGGGAGTCGCTTGTGTATCCACTCGGTCAGTGCGATTAAATTAGCACTACCTCCTAGCAACAAGACTTGATAAATACCGTGTTCTGATATTCCGGTTTCCAGCAGCAGCGCATTCAGCTTTTGATGGAGCTGTTGAATAAACGGTTGAACAACACGGTCTTCTAAATCAAGACGTGTGAGTGTAAACCGCTCTTTGCCCAGATCTAGGGTAAATTTCCCTTTGTGTTGCAAGATTAACTTTAGGCAACCCGCTGCTTTGAGGAATGCTTGTCCTAAGGAAGAACTCTGCAACAGCAATGCCAAGCGATCGCGTCGTTGCGGATCAGGTTGACCGGGTTGCGGGAATTCTAAATCATCACTGAGTGAGAGCTGCTGCTGTTGCTCACCAGACAGTTGAGGATACAATAATTGGCAGAAAATATCTTGCGCGATCGCTTGGCCTGCATAAGGCAAACTACACAGACTAAAGTCACTGTACCTTAACTCTTGAAGGTCATCGGGCAAATCCACCAAAGCGAGCTCCGTCGTAGTCGCTCCCGCGTTAATCACCAGAGTACCCCCGTGCCAAGGGGAAGGTGACCGGAGTTTTGGTGATAATGTAGCCAGATCCCCTAGAGGGGTGAAGGATGGTTCTTCGTTCTGGGTTTGAGTTGAGAAATTCTCCCCCTCTCCCTCCTCGTATAAGCTCTGTTTCTCCCTCGTCGGAGCATCAGATTTAGCAGTAGGTAAAGCTGCCAATACAGAAGCGATCGCATCCTCCAGAAAGAAAATTTGTTCCGGAGAATCTACCAGCTTAGCGGCTAGCACAGCTTCTCGTAAATTGAAGTGGTAAGTCTCTCCCCAAGCAGCCGGACAGCCCAGAATCACACCTTCTAGGTGCTGTAAGGCATCTTCCCACATTTCCACCGCCAGACCTTGTACTGCCACCTTGAGCATAGTATTGACTTGGGTACTATTCGGCTTTAGCGTGGCAAACAGTGCTTGCACAGCCTGCCGCACCCAGTACAGAGAGACTACCTGCTGAGATGAAGTGGTGTTTGTAGATAGTACGTTCTCTTCCTTGCTTCCCTTGTCTTGCCGATCTACTCCCTTGGACTGCAACTGGGGATGAGCAGGTAATTGCAATGTTGGTTCCCACTTATGACGTTGTGGGCAATAGTAGGGAATGCCAAGATTCAAATAGGATTTAAAGTTTTCCAGCAATACTCCCGGCTGGTTATGGGCTAGGGTAGAAGCCAAGGAACCTACAACTATTGGTGCGATCGCCTTCGCCTGCTCAACAAAGCGCTTACTCGCTGCTGGTTCAGAATAGGCGACAGCGGGTAAACGAAAGATCGGCTCCTCAGAACTAGGGGGGGTGATTTGAGAAGTCTCCGTAGGTAATTCATCAGCCGTTACGGGTACTTCGTGCGACCAAGAGATGGGGTATCGCTGTCTCGTCGAGTAGTTCAATAGGACAGCAGAAATACCCGTGGTACCAAAGTCAATTCCCAAGTACCAGACAGCGCTGCTAGAGTTCGCATCTGTTTGCTTTGATGATGCAGGCATTAAGTTTTGAGCAGGTAGAGGCAGATTCTGGAGAAAGTGTGTGCTTTCTTTTGTTTGGCGGTTGTGTTCAAACTTGACACTGACTGTCGTTGATTTACGGTTGAGCTTCGGAATCGGAACCAGGGTTAATTTTTTCGGGGTTGTCGGATTGCTCTGAGTTCAACGCTTCAGTATGAGGAAAGTTTACCTGAAAATTCGACTCACTTGAAAGCTCTCCCTCCTGTGTCAGGTTCTCTAATGTGCTATCCTCACTTAACCCTTCAGTAGAGGGCTGGCTTGGCTCTTGTGAAGTTACAACCTGATGGTTCGGGGTGGATAATTCTACGTTCTCAGATTCCGGTTGCTCTAAGTCCACACCAGATGCGGCTAAGTTATCCGAGTCATGTTCCAGGACATCTTGGGGCGATATGGGGTCTTGCCTGGGGTCAGATGCCTCAGGATGTCCCTCTTCCCTCAAAGCTCCAGGCATAGCTGTGCTGCCTTCCCCCTCTAGGTCTGTATCAAGGACTTCTTGGGTAAAGAAATCCGAGTCCAACTCCAATTCGGGTGAGGCAAAGGAGGCTGTGGCGTCCCACGGCGCGATCGCTTCCTCCGTCGTGCTATCCGTTGGCTCATCCCACCGCATCTCATCCACAACAGGCTCATCCTCAAACGCGAAGTAGGCTGGCTCATTCTCTTGTGTGATCAGCTCTCCGGAATCGGCTACACTCGCCTGTATCGTAGTCTCTTGATCGAGTTCCAGCGCTTCTGAGGGAAACAAATCTGGGTCAAAATCCGACTCGACTAATTCGGCGGCTGTCGGTATTGCATCGTTAGCAAACTCCCGTTCTCTTAACCAATAATTGAGTACGAACTCTTCCCAGTCTTCCGCCAATGACTCCTGTGGCGGCATGAAAAATGGCTGGTTCTGAGCATACGATGGCTCCACCCCTGGTGTGACGGTTGACCCTTCTAGATCAGGGCTGAGCCACTGCTGCTCGTCCTGTCTTGGGGTCGTCTGACCCATAGACCCCTCAAAACTATCGAGGTCTTGCTGGAGCTGCTGGAGCGTGTTGGGGTCTAAGGAGAGATCTACCTCTGGATCGCTCTCTAAGGTAGTCGTTTCCAGCAAATCTTCTTCGGGTGAGGCTGGGATGTAGTGGTCTTCAACCCGACTAGCTTCCGAGTTAGGCGTTTGGGATTCGGACGGCTGAGGGGTTGGGGTCGGCAGGAAGTGGTCTTCTGCCACCGTTACCTCCGGACTCAAACCCATTTCCTCAAACAAATCGGTTAACGCCGCAATGGTCACAATAGCTTCTTGTCTGCTGAGGCTATTCTGATGTGAGTCGTCTGTGCTGACCGAAGACTGTGCTTGTTGGGGTAAATCGGTTTGGCTGAGGGACTCAGACTCCGACTCCTCAAAAAATACAGCTTCCCATGATTGCGCCCACTCTTGCGTTGCTTCCGTTGGAGGTTGAGCTTGGGACGGTAGAATATCTGGCGGCTGCTCGACAGCATCTGTGTTCACGGAAAGTCCTGCAAACAAGGCATCCTCAACCTGAGGCGGTAAGGACGTGACCGAGTCAGCATTAACGCTGGGGTCATCTGCGATCGCTTCTGGTGTTGCGTTTTGTGCGATTGCTGGAAACTCCTCGGATGCGGGCATGGACTCTGAGCTATCTGACTTCCCTTCAATAGAGAAATCTGAGGCCTCTTTATTTACTGTGTCGGTTAAAGCGTCTGTCCCAAAGAGACTTTGATATAATTCGTCAATTTCTTGGCGACGGCGATCGGCATTTAGGGTGAGTTCAGCCGCCACTTCCGAGTTGTCTAATCCTGTGACTTCAGCGACTTCTGACTCCGAGACATCTTGCTGTCTTTCATTGAGCCAAGCCAACAGGAAATCTGAATCTTGACTATCTAAGGAGTTTGGTGTACCTATCCCTTCTGGTGAGGAGAATGATGTTGGCTCTTCGAGGTCTAGCTGTATAAAAGTCTCTAGCTGATCGTTGTCATCTAGCTCAAAGTCGAGATTGTCAGCCTCTATTCCTTCAACGATTTCCCAATCTTCCGAGGTCAGGTTTTGTAGCACATTATTTTGCGGGGTTGACTGAGACGGCTCGGAAAGCAATGGCGAAGAATCAGCTGTGGGAATTGTCTCTTGAGACGAGGTGGAGACGGGCTGAGTCGCGTCTTCGGTTACAGGTTTGGGTTGGAGCGAAAGTGGCTCTAGCGGCAATGGCTCAGTAAAGCTGAGGGCTGCGCTGGGCACCAACGTTTCTGGTGTTGTGAGGCTGATACCCTTTGCCTGCGTTGGATTCGCTAAATCGGAGGGTGGTACGGATGAGGAGAGACGGGTTGAGGGGTCTTGTGTCAACGGCTCTAGCCAGCGATTCACCACGGCTGTAAACAACATCTCGCCTTGAGAGCCCAAGTTGTGCATCTTTTCCAATCCTTGGGACAAAGAGGCTTGATAGCCCCGGAGATCGCGCTCTAAAGCCTCAAAGATCGCCCGTTGGTTGGCCTCTAAGGTGATCAGCAATTGGTCGGTGTGAGCTTGTAGCTTCCGCAGTTGCTCACTGGTTGATGGAGCCTGCCTCACCGGCTCCATCGGCTCTTGATCCAGAAAAGCGGGTGCGATCGCGCGATCGCTTCCAGCCAGGGGGATCGGAGAGTAGGGAGTATAGGCTGCGTCGTGCGATCGTTCGGGCCATTCGGAATGTCCCATGCGACGCTCAAAATTCGCTAAAATTTGAGCTAGCTGTTGTGTCAAGCTTTCGCTATAACGGTCAATCAATCCCTGGGAAAACTCGGAAATAATCTGCTGTTGAGGGGTACTACCCTGACTTATTGAATCAATCTGCCGTCTTTTTTGTTCTAGCTGTCGAATTTCTTGAACCAGAGCTTCCCGTTGTTGACGCAGAGCTTCTATGTCTGACTGCAAGGGCTGCATTAAGTTAGCTCGCAGAAACTTCATTTCTTGAGTAACCGCTTGCATGATCTGGTCTACTACTTGTTGCTGAGCTGGCGTTGCAGGTAGGGGCAGCTCTGTTGAGGCGGCGGCAAAATTCTGTTGTTGGGAAACCAGATAACTCCGAACTCGCCCCAAAACCCGGCGCTCTTGGGCCATATCACCGGGCTTAGACCAGGGAAGACGAGCATCTGCTTTAGGGAGGATGCTGTCAATATCAGCGATCAGAGATTGAATATCCTTCAAAGAAGCCACGGTGAAACCCTTGACGAGAATAAGTGCACTGATACAGGAGTGAGTATGATTCCCCTGCTTTTTATGTTAAATAAACAAGAGCCACTGAGGCTATGGGGATTGTTAGAGCCCATGAACTCAGGTTGAAGGCTGCTATCAATTGCAGAAAAATACCTATACCAGTTTCTCCCTAAAAATCCGGTAATTTAAATAAATTGATAAATATTCGGCTTTTTTGTCCTGATCGTAAACTCATTACAACTTCCACTTACTGAATTTACGAGATGCCCCCTGGCACAAATAGAATTTTTGGAGGTCGATCAATATAGAGGATAATAATGGACACATGACTCGATGAGTGCCTCAAGCTCTGACAGAATCAGCACCTGAAGGCACCTCCCTAAGGGGTAGAGCCGTCCTATGTGAGGAAACAACCTCTGCTTACGTCATTTTGGCTTGTCTTGAAAGGTTGGTGAGGTGCCTGAAACCCATTGTTCTGTTGCTTTGCAAACATTAAACTCCGAGCAGCCTCCTGCTTCAATTTAGGGGACAGCTAAGACTTTATCTGTCCACCGCGTTTACAATGTGCTCGTGATTTCATGGAAGACCGATACAACTCACACGAAATGAACTCAAATGTTAATGAGTTGATTAGCGCGGCACCTTTTTTTGCTGGCTTACCAGAAGCTACTGTAGAGCAAGCCACTGCTCACGTTGTCACCCGTAGCCATCCGGCCAACCGAGTAATCTTGTTGGAGAATGACTGGGGTGGCTCTGTTTACTTCATTTTGGAAGGATGGGCAAAGATTCGCACCTACAACCTTGACGGCAGAGAGGTGACCCTCAACATTTTAGGAAAAGGAGAACTCTTTGGCGAAATGGCGGCGCTCGATGAGGTGCCGCGTTCCACCGATGTGATTACGCTAACGTCCACAACGATTGGCAGTATCCCAGCTCAGGATTTTGTCCAGCTAGTCCATAGCGAACCCCTAGCGGGTGTCCGCTTATCTCAGCTGCTGGCAAAGCGTCTGCGTCAAGTCAATCGGCGTCTCCGCCTCCGGGAGTCGGATAGTACGTCTAGGGTGGCAGATACGTTATTGTTTTTAGCAGAAGGACAAGGGAAGTTGAAACAACAAGGAACTGAAATTCCCAATCTACCCCATCGAGAGTTAAGCAGCCTCAGTGGTTTGGCGCGGGAGACAGTGACGCGAGTGTTGACCAAGCTGGAAAAAAAGGGGCTAATTAAGCGCGATAACGACATCATGTACATCCCTGATGTGGCTGCCTTGGAAAAGATCATTGCCTAGTTCAGGATTCATCACGAGTCCAAAAACAACGAAAGCAATGCTTAGGGAGGAGGGTGGGCATTGCTCACCCTCCTCATTTAATTCAAAATACCAGGAATAGAATTAGTTTTAAACAAGCCCTCAGGGCGTCGAGCGTCGATTTTCTGGAACACCCTATACCACTGCAAAACAGATGAGTTTTAAGAAAATCCTTGTTGCTATTAACAACTCGCCGTTAAGTATTCATGTCTTTACAGCGGCGCTAGAACTAGCTCAGACCAATAGAGCGGCGTTCAAGCTGTTTCACTGCATTCCCCCGGAAATGATGTCTGAACCAGCGGTTCCTATGTCTTACGATCCGAACTTACAGCCTAGCTTTACGGTTAGCAATTACCAGACTCAACAAATTATCATAGATCAGCAGATGGAGGCTGCCGATGCACTGCTGCAACGCTACTGCCAAGAAGCGCTGAACCAAGGGGTGCCTATGGAGGCTGATTACCAGGTTGGGGAAGCGGGTCATCTCGTGTGTGAAGTGGCAAAGAGTTGGGAGGCCGATTTAATCGTCGTCGGGCGTCGGGGTCGTTCAGGATTAGCAGAAGTGTTACTGGGAAGCGTAAGTAACTATGTGGTACACCACGCTCCTTGTTCGGTGTTGGTAATTCAAGAATTAGAGTCTCAGACCACTGAGCAATCTGCCTCAGAGTTTTTGTCAGAGGAAACTCAGCCGCCCCCAAGTGACGAAAGGTAAGCAGTAATGGGTTACAGGTTAGCAGGTTGCCAAGTTGGTAAGTTCAAGGTTCAGGTCAACCATCAAGCGTCAACCTTCAACCCTCCGACTAATGAATAATGATACTGAATTTGCATGAGCGATCCTTCTGATAATGCCCCATCGTCTCGCCCCGATCCTTGTGAGGAAACGAAGAACCATCCTTTCAAATCGGCAGCAGAACCCCTGAGCGACTATTCTGACTCAACTGAGCAAACTGAACAAGACCCAGTACCACCCACTTCAACAGGTGAAACGGATGCGTTTGAAGAGCCACAAGTCAGTGGCACCGCCCTGACTGGGAGTACTCTCATGGATTCTCCAGAAGACGCCAAGCTAAGAAATCCTCAGCCTGTGACTAGAGGGCCACTAGCAATGGTGGAAACAGCATTTCTTGCCAGCGCTGCTAGCTTAATTTGGCTGATTAATTATTACTTCCCTCTGGGGCCAGTGCTGCGGATGTTTTTCCCGATACCGATCGCGTTAGTCTATCTGCGCTGGGGAAACCGAGCCTCTTGGATGGCGGCAATTGTTTCGGGGTTATTGCTGTCGGTACTCATGGGGCCAACCCGCAGTATTCTGTTTGTTATACCTTATGGCCTGATGGGCGTCCAGCTAGGAGCCATGTGGAAACGTCGAGCCCACTGGCTCTTATCGATGACTACAGGAGCGCTGCTGGGCACGATAGGATTCTTTTTTCGATTTTGGCTGCTTTCCCTTCTCTTGGGTGAAGATTTATGGGTCTACGTGATGACTCAAATTACCCAGTTGACGGAGTGGGGGTTTACAAAACTAGGGTTATTAGCTCAGCCAGATCTAACTTTAATTCAGGCGATCGCTGTGGTGATGATCATCCTGAATAATCTGGTTTATTTATTCGTTGTCCATCTGGTTGCGTTACTCATGCTTGATCGCTTAGGTAACCCAATTCCGCGACCCCCTAACTGGGTACAAGTTTTGCTGGATTACGAAGGGTGATAAGAGTTGAAGGTTAAAAGGTTACAGGTTGTAGGTTGCAGGTTAAAAGGTTGCAGGTTGCAGGTTGCAGGTTAAAAGGTTGCAGGTTGCAGGTTAAAAGGTTGCAGGTTGTAGGTTGTAGGTTGTAGGTTGCAGGTTAAAAGACTGACTTGAACTTTCTTCTAACCTTCCCACATCCAAACCATGATCCGAATTTATACTCAACCGACTCAGGGACATCAATGGTTGCAGCAGTATCAAGGACGCCGACCAATACTGGCTTGTATTTTAGGATTTACCGCCACAGCTTTGATTCCCGGTATTTCGGCGGCTGGGGCAACACCCGACGATCGCAAATACACTGCGATCGCAGATGGAGAATTTTTGCTCAACGGTGTTCAACCCAAGCCTCAATATCCCCTGCCACCACTCACCGCTGGGGCATCCCCTGTACTGATTTCCCGTGCTGTCGTTGAGGCATTCGACCTCCCTGTTTATCTGTTCAATGCGGGCTTACCTCAGTCTCCCGCAGTACCTGCCATTGACTTAGGGGGTGTCCCGGCTAAGTGTCTTACGTCCGGGAATGCCTTACCCCTCGACACGGTGAAACATCTATTTGAACAAGGCGTAAAGTGGGGAGAAAAGCTGGCGGAAACGGCCGATGAAGGCTATGTGATTATCAGTGAGTGTGTGGTAGGAGGAACCACAACGGCTTTGAGTATACTCACGGGTTTGGGGATTGTGGCAGCGGGCAAGGTCAACAGTAGTCACCCGCAGTGCAATCATGCCCAAAAGTGGGCGATTGTGCAGGAGGGCTTGCGATGTGCAGGACTGGGGACTGAGGAAGTGGGGGAAAATCCAAAATCCAACATCCAAAATGCAAAATTGATTGACCCGTTCCAGTTAGTAGCAGCAGTAGGAGATCCGATGCAAATTGTGGCGGCTGGAATGGCGATCGCAGCGAGTCATCACTGTGGAGTATTGCTTGCCGGTGGTACGCAAATGCTGGCTGTTTATGCTTTAGCGCAGGCGTTGAGCCAGCTTGATGCATCAGTTCTACCTTCCGACACAGATCTTGCTGCTCAATCGTCCCTAACTAAGAAGGGGATTGGTGACATAGAACAAGAGTTGGAAGTTAGTAAGTTGAAGGTTGAACGTTGTCTGGAAAACCTTCAACATTCAACCTCCAAACATTCAACCTCCCAACCTCCCAACCTTCAACCCAGTCCCCAGCCCCCAAGTCCCTCACTGAAATGGCAACCCGAACGAGTTGTAGTTGGAACAACTCGTTGGGTAGCAGAAGACCCCACAGGTGATACTGTTGGATTAGCACGAGACGTCGGCAGCGTACCGCTTTTGGCAACACCGTTAAGTTTTGCCACATCTCGCTATCCTCAGCTACAAGCTTATGAGGAAGGCTATGTCAAAGAAGGGGTCGGGGCGGGGGGATGTGCGATCGCAGCACATCTTTACAAAGGCTGGAACACGGTGCAATTACTGGGCACCATTGAAGCTTTAGTAGAGCGATACTGCCCAAGTTAATACCATTACGTCGAAGTTAGTGAGATTAGTTTAGCAAGGGTCACCTCTAGCAAGACCAACTACACAAGTACAACGCCAGGTTTTAGTCTCAGTTCAAGTAAGCTTCATAATTATAGCTATACAGTTCAGTTGCACCCGTCATCCACACAAAGAAAGACTCTTTGGCTATATTTGTACAGGTACTACACTGATTTGAGGTTAATCTTCTCTATAGGCAAGTAACGCTGTACTTTCTCTGGTCATGTGAGAGTTGTTTTCAAGAGCTGCTCGACTGCAAACCTAAGAGTGAATTCTCCGAGCTAGCAGCTGTTCTTCCAGAGCAGCGATGCGATTATACGCTGCGGTTAGTTGGGCGGTCAGACGTTGAACTTGAATGTCCGCCGATAGAGTATTCTCACTGCTTTGATGAGAATTGGGAAGTTCGCTTTTACCATCGATCAGGACGTCTTTATGATCCATCACAGAGTCAAGAAGACTTGGACTTTGATAGGTATACGACCTGAACTGTCCAGCTGACGAGAAAGGGTTACTTTCCTGACGTGGCATCTGTTTGATTTCAGTCAGCGATTCTGAGACTTTGCAACTAAGCTGGTCAATGATTTGGTAGAGTGCATCGACTTTATGACTCAGAGCGATGACTTGCTTTTGAACGGCATCCATGCGATCTCCTAGTGTCCAAAACTGGGTTCACTTTTATGCTATTCACTTTAGGGGTAAATTGACCTTGATTGCTGATTGATTTAACTATTGCAAAAAACGACCTGATAAAACCGTTGACTCATTTTTAATCAGGTAAATTTAAAAAATTGACATTTACAGGGTTAGCAAATATACTTAGTTCCTCATTCCTGTTGGCTGAGCCCTCCTAATTCCCTGTAATGAAGATGGAATAGTAAACAATACCAATTTAACCAGAGGAGGCGACGGATCATAGATTGAAACCATTGCCTCCAGAAGGCTTGTGCAATCCAAAATCCAAAATGCTATAACCCTCGTAACTTTAGGCGATTTATACGTTAAAAATAGCAAAATTGATACAAGAAAGCCGATTATTTTGCCCTTGATGTTCAGGGGGTAGGATTTTCTTGACTGTGTGGGGTCAGACTTTGGCTTATAGATTAGGATAGCTCTGTCAGGTTCTTCTTGTCTGTCTAAGAGGTCACAAAAATTATGCTAATTTTCTTAAAAGAGCGAATTTTCTCTTTTCTGGTAAAGATTTAGGTCATTCCCCAAAAAATGCTTGAGTTTCAGGAATTTTTTACCGCCTGCACAGGTTTATGGAAAACACAAAGAATGTATCATTCTGTCCTCCAGGGTCAGGTTGAACGTTCTTATACAGAATTTCGTGTGGAATCGTTGACGGGTGACCAAAAACAGCATGTTTTGTCCCTATCCTCCCTGGAAGGTATCAAATTTGACTTGACGCAAGTTCAGTCGGATGAGATAGTCTGTCCAGGGTTTGCGATCGCCTTTGATACCATCTCAGAAACGGGTGAACAAGTGTCAATGAGTCTCAAGGCACTGTTTATCCCTGATGCTTACGTAACCCCAGACGAAACGTCGCCTGCTATTCCATCAATACCGTTAGCAGCTCAAGTTCCAACCGCAGAAGAGGTGATACAGGGTTATTATCTGCGGGATGAGGGTTACTCAGAACCGGGTGCCATACAGAGTCGCTTTACCTATTTACCCAGTCGTCAAACTCTGGAGATGACAAGCTACTATAGGCGTTCAGTTGCCATTGACCAAATGCGTTTGGTTGCACCCGATTTACGATTACGCACAATTATCACCTACAAGCGTCCGGAAACAGGCGAGCCACCCACGGTTATTGACCTTGTGGGTTTTGGTGTTGAACAGCGGCAGGCGCTGTAGGGGGGAGGCAGAGAATGATGAAGCGACGATCCTTTTTAGTGGGTGGCAGTTCTCTAGCACTAGGTCAACTGATGTCTGGGTGTAACCCTCAGCAACAGGCGTCTTTGAACGTACAGTTGTTGAAAGGTTCCATTCCGGCTCAGATGCTTAATGAATTTCGTAAGGGATTGAAATTACCTGCTAAGCTCGATTTCGCTCCAGAAAATCAGTTAAATGATTTATTTAAACGCCTGAAAATTTGGAAGCAGCAAGCTGGAAAAAAAGAGAATCAGCAATGGTTGCCTTTACCTTTCATCAGCGATAAAACGCCTGAGCTTGCTAATTTGGTGACGTTAGGAGATTACTGGTTAGAACAGGCGATTCATGAGAAACTCATTCAACCCCTCGATCTTGAAGATGGGAAAGGCTGGCAGCAATTACCGCCCCGTTGGAAAGAGTTAGTGAGACGCAATGCTCAAGGTCAGTTGACTAAAAATGGTCAAGTGTGGGGCGCACCCTACCGCTGGGGTACTACCGTCATTGCCTATCGCCGGGATAAGTTTGAGGAGTTAGGGTGGACACCCAAGGATTGGAGTGACTTGTGGCGTCCCGAATTGCGCGATCGCATTTCTCTTTTGGATCAGCCTCGCGAAGTGATTGGTCTGACCTTAAAAAAACTTGGATTGTCCTACAACCATAAGAATTTGAGCCAAGTGCCCAACTTAAAAGAAGAACTGCTGAAGCTACATCAACAAGTCAAGTACTACAGCTCTGACAACTATCTGGAAGCCTTGCTTTTAGGAGATACTTGGCTAGCGTTGGGTTGGTCAACTGATGTGTTATCCGTGCGAGGGAGTTATCGCCAAATTGACGCTGTGGTTCCCCTGTCAGGAACAGCACTTTGGGCAGATGTCTGGGTGCAACCGACATCTCTCTCCACTAGCTCCAACCTGAGAAAGATATCTGCTCCGTCCAAGCCGCCTACTGATGTTAACCCTAACGTATCTTTAGCGAAGCAGTGGATTGAGTTTTGCTGGCAGCCTCAGTCCGCCAAGGAAATTTCTGTATTGAGCAATGCTGCCTCGCCGATATTCGCCGAAGTCGAGCCGACGAACTTACCAAAAGATCTTCAAGACAACCACTTACGTCTACCCGATAGTTCAATTGTTAAAAAAAGTGAGTTTATTGAACCCTTGCCTGAGGCAGTATCTAAAGAGTATGAAAAACTTTGGATACAAATCCGTAGCGTAAAGCGCAATTAGAATTTGCCACCGAGTTATTTGCCACGAGCTGGTAAACTATCCCTTCCAAAGGAATCGAATACTTTAAGCTGGCAATCGGGTAAAGTTGTACTGTAATTACAGGTATAGGTTGCTAAGAGTGCTGAGCGATCGTTGAAGACCCTGACATTGTACTGATAATCTCTAGCAGCAGTACCATACTTGCTCAAAAAACTATATCGTCCTAAATAGTCGAGGAGAGTCCAGAGTTGGCGATTGACCACTAAATCCACTCTCTTCTTATCTTGATACGCAATCCAATTCTCAATGAGTTTGCCATCAAACTCATTAAACTGTTCTTCTGCCCACCAAAGACTAGGGTTGGTTAAACTGGTCGGCGAGATGGTACTTGCGGTTACCCAATCACTTTGTGGGGGTCGAGTCTTTTGCTCTAGCAGTTTTGTATCTAGGGGTTCAAAGGAGGGCGCTGGTATTAATGATGTTTGTGCCCATGTCAATTGAGGCATCAAAATCGCAAGGACACTTAAGCCCAGGAAAACTCTAGAAACCTGCTGACTCAATTTTGAGACAAAATTCCTATCCTTGAACCGAACAGTGGAAGCAGTCATTGATTGGCATCTTGATTCTTGCGCTGGAGCCTTCGTTTTTCTCGTTGACGTTACTGGAAAGGTGAGAAGGAGGGGGCAACCCTCAGGGAGATTGCCCCATCAGTGATGACGGCATCACTGATTAGTACCCTGCTACTAAGGTGTTGTAGTCGTACCTGTGCTAGGACTTGTGCCAGTACCCGTGGTGCCTGTAGTACCAGTGCCAGTATTTGTCCCAGTGCCAGTTCCCGTGCCTGTGCCAGTTCCCGTACCAGTGCCAGTTCCCGTGCCTGTGCCAGTTCCCGTACCAGTACCTGTGTCTGTGGTGCCTGTATTAGTTCCTGTGCTTGTGCTGGAACTAGAGGAATTGCTATTGGTTAGATTGTTAGCTTGATCAACTGGAAGTTGGCGCAGACCTACTAAACCAGGGAAACAGCGGCTAGAAGGCCCAACTTCTTGATAAACGACTTCTACTGTACCATTGCTCCCTTGACCTTCACTGGATGTGCTACCTGTCGAACCTGTGGTGCCTGAGCCCGTGGTGCCTGAGCCCGTGGTGCCTGAGCCCGTTGTATCTGAACCCGTGGTGCC
>NZ_DATNPA010000022.1:0-12209 GCF_036703385.1 Allocoleopsis sp.
AATCCGAGGAAAGTGCCATGTCCCTAGCAGCAGCTTCTGCCGCAACATCGGCATCCGCCCCCACAAACAAAGCGGGTGTCTCTTTCAAACTAAGACATTGCGGCTGTTGAGGTAACCAGCTAGACTCCAACACTTGAACCAACTTGGTTTTACCAACACTCCTACCCCCAGTGACCGCAATTTGTATCTTTTGTCGGTCTAACTCTGTGGTTAACTGAGTCAGTCGTTGCCGTAAATGGGGAAGGGAAGCATGATTTTCGGACTCTGTTTCCAGCAGCTTGATCAGGGTTTCAGCTTTGGCGATCGCTTTTTCCACCGTCTCCCGATCAACTGGTGCGGCTGTCAGCGACAAATCAAGGTTTTTAGAGCTTTTCTTGCCAAATAACCATAAACCAGCGCCGAGCGCGACTGCACCCAACATCCCAAACTCACCCACTTGACCTACCGAGTCATGAAAACTCTGCAACAGCCAGAGTGACACTGATAAGCCAACTCCTCCCACTAAAATCGGTCGCTGTAAATTGACAGACATCTTTCTCTCCCCAAAGCTACTCCGACCAAAACTCAATCTATTGCAGCAGAACGCCTGGTAGGTCTTCCTCTTTACCATGCTAATCCCAGGTGTGCTCCCTCTCCTATACTAAGGAGCTATCCCCTAACTGGGTGGCTTGGGGCGGAACCAAAACGAGAACCCATTCCAGTGAGCATTTTCCTGATATTTTTTAGCCAATCAGGCTAGACAGAAAGGGTTATGAGAAAGTTCGGATTTTTGTGCTTAATTGTCCTATGTACCGCATTAATTTTTGTGTCTAAAGCGGTGACACAGCCCAGTCCTGAACCTCCTCTGTGGCAGGTGTATCAGCAGTCGCTCAAAACAGCCAAATATGTAGACCTCACCCATACCATTACCCCTTCAATTCCCGTTTGGGCAGGATTTGGTTCGTCCACCTTTGAACCTACAGTGAACCCAAAAACAGGCAAGCCATACAACTATAAACAGGATGGCTTCGAGGCAACTCAGTATCAGCTTTCAACCGATCAGCTTGGAACCCAACTCGATCCACCCGCACATTGGGCACCAGAGTATCCTGCGATCGATGAGCTTCCAGCTACCTATACCATTCGTCCCTTAGTAGTCATTCCTATTCAGGATAAAGTGGCTAAAGACCCAAACTATCATCTCAAAGTCGAGGATATTCTGGCTTGGGAAAAAAAGCATGGGAAAATTCCCGAAGGCTCAGTTGTGTTCGTGCGCTCCGATTGGTCTAAGGAATGGCCTAATCCCAAACTAGCTACAAGAACCAAATTTCCGGGTGTATCTCTTGATGCCCTCAAGTTCCTGCATTTGCAGCGTAAAATTCTGTTTCACGGGCATGAACCCCTGGATACGGACAGCACGCCAACTCTTGAGGGTGAAGCTTGGCTTTTACACAATGGGTACACTCAAGCTGAAGGTGTTGCCAATTTAGATAAAGTACCAGACAAAGGAGCACTGGTTGCGATCGGCTATCCCAAGTTTAAAGGCGGTTTGGGAGGCTACGCCCGTTACATCGCCATTTGTCCCCCTAACTGGAAGTATGGCGTGTCGGTGAACCAAATTCCAGAAGCTCCCTTACCAAAATCCGATCAACCCCTTCATTGGGATAAACAACTCGGCGTTCGGGTACGATAAATTTTTGTGGTGCACGATGATACTTGGCAGGAGTTTCGCTCAATGCCGCCAGAACAGAACAAAATCCTAATACGCAATCACTACGAAGCCACAACCCACAGAGGAGATGCCGAAGCCATAGAGGAGCAGATTGCGCCTGATTTTATTGACCATGATGCTCCTCCTGGCACTCCCAAAGGTGCGGAAGGGGTGAAAAAACATATTGCAGCGCTACGCAGTGCCTTTCCTGACATTCGCGTCACCATCAAAGACATGATTGCTGAGGGGGATAAAGTTGCTGTTCGAGCAACGTGGCAAGGAACGCATCAAGGAGTGTATATGGGCATCCCACCAACCAATCGGCAGTTTACCTTTACGGGGATGGTGTTCTGGCGAATTCAAAATGGCAAGATTGTAGAACGCTGGGCAAACATTGATCGCTTAAGCTTTATGCAACAACTCGGTGCAATACCCGCTTCAGGACAGGAAAACACTGAGTCTAGCTAAGTATTGCTAGGGAGGCTTAACCCTAGCGCTGTTCCTGCTTAAAGGTAGTAGCATCTTTAAAATATGCTTTCTGACAACCGCTGTGTCTTATAAAAATCCCCTACCGAACTACATCAATGGGGAGTGGTGCATCTCCCAAGCGACTGAATTTCTAAATGTGGTGAACCCTGCCACTGCTGAGGTACTAACTCAAGTGCCTTTATCACCTAAGAGTGATGTTGATGCAGCTACTCAAGCCGCTGCTGAGGCTTTCAAGAGTTGGCGGCGCGTCCCACCCACCGATCGCATCCAATACCTGTTTAAGCTCAAATTCTTATTAGAAGACCATATCGATGAATTATCCCGCACGATTACCCTAGAATGCGGTAAAACCTATGGGGAATCAAAAGCCGAGTGGCAACGGGCAATTGAAAATGTAGAAGTTGCCTGTGGCATTCCCATGCTAATGCAGGGATACAACTTAGAAGATGTGGCGCGTGGCATTGACGAAATGATGATTCGTCAACCCGTGGGAGTGACAGCAATAATTGCTCCGTTTAATTTCCCTGGCATGATTCCCTTTTGGTTCATGCCATATGCGATCGCTTGTGGCAATACTTGTATTATCAAACCCTCGGAAAAAGTGCCGTTGACCCTACAAAAGGTGTTTGAATTACTCGAAAAAACGGGATTACCCAAGGGTGTGGTTAATTTGGTGAATGGGGCAAAAGAAGTTGTTGATGCCATTCTAGAACACCCCACAATTCGAGCGATTAGCTTTGTTGGTTCTTCACCTGTTGCTCAGTACGTTTACAGCAAAGGGGCAGCACATGGCAAGCGAATGCAATGTCAGGGAGGGGCGAAAAATCCGATTATCGTCCTCCCCGATGCGGATATGGAAATGACCACGCGAATTGCTGCTGATAGTGCTTTTGGTTGTGCCGGACAGCGCTGTTTAGCGGCATCTGTGGCGGTTACGGTAGGAGAAGCACGGCATACTTTTACAGATGCGATCGCCTCTGCTGCACAAGCACGAGTGGTAGGCTATGGCTTGGATGATGGAGTCCAAATGGGGCCGGTAATTACCTCTCAAAGTAAAGCGCGGATAGAGGGGTTGATTCAAAAGGGAGCAGATGAAGGGGCGGAGGTATTAGTAGACGGACGCAACCCGAAGATTTCCGGTTATGAACAGGGGAACTTTATTCGACCCACCATTCTGCAAAATGTAGACCCGAATAGTGAAATTGCCCGTACTGAAATTTTTGGCCCTGTGTTAGGGTTGATGCACCTAGAGACAATCGAAGATGCGATCGCATTAGTGAATAGTGGTCAATGGGGTAATATGGCGTGTTTGTTTACCAGTAGTGGTGCAGCAGCGCGGCAGTTTCGTTATGAAGCAGAAGCGGGGAATATTGGGATTAATATTGGCGTAGCCGCACCGATGGCATTCTTTCCTTTTAGTGGCTGGAAGGAAAGTTTCTACGGAGATTTACACGGACAGGGACGAGATGCGGTGGAGTTTTTTACGCAAACGAAAGTGGTTGTTGAACGTTGGCCTAAAAATTGGTCGCGTCAGTTTTGAAGAAAGTATCTTTACCTCTAAAAAGTACACAATATCGTTGAAGTCCGTATAACAAAGAAAGACGAAGAACGCGATCGCACCAGTAGGGTTGTTGGTGGCAGTTTTAGCGATCGCACTGATTGTGTTTGTTTTTGACCTCTGGCAGGAACCTTGCAACGAAGATGCTTTTTTCGCCTTTGACCAAGCTATTCAACTCAAGTCTGATTTTTCTGATGCTTGGTTTAATCGGGGATTAGCTTTATTTAATTTGAAACGCTATGAAGAATCAGTCGCCTCATTTGACCGAGTGATTCAACTCAAGCCTGATATTGCTGAAGTATGGCTATTCAGAGGGTCTGCATTAGGCGAATTACAACGCTATGCCGAAGCGCTTGTCTGTTGTGATCGAGCTATTCAACTCAAGCCTGAGCTAATAGAATGTTGGTCTGTCCGAGGTATTATGTTCGCTAAATTGCAGCAATATGAAGAAGCCTTCGCTGCCATTGAACAAGCGATTCAGCAAAAGCCTGATAACCCCAGCGGGTGGTATGGTAAAGCTGGCTGTGCTGCCTTACAAGGTAATGTTGAGCTAGCGATTAAAAACTTAAAATGGACAGTTGAGCTTGATTCTAAGTATCGAGAAGTAGCCAAAACAGACGCAAACTTTGATGCCATTCGAGAGGATGAGCGTTTTCAACAACTGATTGATGGATAGATGTTTGTAGTACATTTGCACTATAATCACCCCTACGAGTGACGTTCTTAGGGGTGATTATCATTGCGATCGCCAACAGGTTTAAGAACTCCCCAACCGCGCTTGAGAGCATGAAGAATCGCTGCTTGCTCTGCTATGTCTCCCTTTAGCTTTGTGTCCATGTGAATAAAGCCGGAACAGATGCTCGCTAAGCATAAAACAAAAACCTGCAATCTTTGAGGATCGCAGGTTTTTTTATCTTTAATTTGGTGGCGGGAGGCGGATTTGAACCACCGACCTTCGGGTTATGCGTACCATCTACAACTTTCGTTGCCTGGAATTTCTCCAGTTTGTGGTCTGGACTGTCCCTTCACCCTCAGCCTAACTGTTAGGGTGCCTGCCATCCAGTCTCTACACCTTCTCCTTCTCGGAGCTTGGCTCGGGATTACCACGCTAGCGGCTTCCCCGACTTTGACAGGTAAACACACGTAACTTTCTTTACGTGCCGCCCATGTCAGAGTTAACTATTAAGCGTTTAGTTAACCTGACCGTTGAGCCCGACGAGCTACCAGGCTGCTCTATCCCGCGTCGCTGTCGTCACTCTTGCTAGTATAACCCTAAATTTAAAAGAATGACAACCCTTAAAGCATAGAAAGTTCGCCAATAACCTCTAAACGCTTGAAGCTACTGAGTTTCATAAACATTTCGGACAGAGTTTCCGACACTGAAGGAGTAATCCAGCCCATTTGCTTCAGCAGGTGGATGGCAACGGCATACTTCGCACGTTTGGCTCCATCCATCACCTTAATCGCTATCCCCATACCTTCCCCAATGCGACCAATGCATTCAACACCTTCTGCTCCCGATTTACAAACCAACTCCCCTTGAGACAATCGCATCAGTTCCGTATCGAATGCGCCTTCACCGGCAACCAGGTTGGGATGATGAGTCATTGCACGGACAATCCGTTCCATTGCCAAATTATCACCTGAGGCCAGTTGAGCATACAACGAGGCCATTTGCCGCAGTTGTACAAAGTAAGTTGGTGCCCCACAATCATCGTGTGCCCGAATCAACTCTTCCCCTGGCATCTTCATCAAGTCAGCCACTTGACTCAAGATCAGCTTTTGTACGGGATGGTGGTACTGCAAATAGCTAGTGAGGGGCCACTGGCGTTGCTGGCACACTGCTAACATCCCGGCATGTTTACCAGAGCAGTTGTATGCCAGTGGACTTTTAGCTCCTTCTGGAACTGGACATTGTAGTGCTGACGGGTCTACATCAGAGCGCCAAAGGATATGAAAGACCTGTCGTACTTGTTCAATCCTGCCCTGATGAGAGCTACAGATAATTGCCAAGTCACGGTCATTCAGGTTATAGCGTTCTAGTGTGCCCGTAGTGGTAACCGCTAGTGCCTGAAAAGGTTTAAGAGCCGAACGAATAAATGTCGAGGTCTCTGGGTTGCCAGCAACAGATAAAACCCGCCCCCGGTTATCACAGACGACGGCTTGAGCCCGATGAGTCGATTCGACGAGTCCTTCTCGCAGCAATCGGACTTCTAAGGCTGGTGTTTGAGTGCGTTTTCCCCTTGTCATGCCTAAGACCTTAACCCTGTAAGGGGACAAAAAAATGGCTGCGTTGGCACAGCAGCGCTGATTCTGACTAACCGCCTAGAGTTTATAGAAAGTTCCAAATTAGACTACCACCAAAAACCAATAGAACAAGAATTCCAAATGTCCGCTTCAGACGTTTTAGAATGGGTTGGACTTGATAAGAGACAATTAGGCGATCGCGGGTCAAAATTTCTGGCGGCTTAGTCCAGGTTTGACCATCGTACCAACCTGACTCCTCATAGAATATTGTCTCCTTTAACAGGCGATCGCGCACGTAAGACCAACCCAAATAGAGCCGCAACAGCGTCAACGCCAAAAACATACCTGCACCAGCCGCCGCACACAGCAGAAAATGCACTGTATAACGACTAGGGGCAAAACTGGCGGCTGCCAAGGGACCAGCCACAATCCAACTTACTCCCCAGACCCAAGCCAGTTTTTTAATATAACCTTGCAGCTCCAGCATTCCCCAGCGAAAGAACCAGGATTCTCTCAACTCCTGGTACTCATTGATAGGTTGCTGCTCAGTTGGAACCGGACAGATAGAAACAGAAGATTTCATCATTGTTTAGTCACTGTTGCGGTTGAGATACCTGAAATTCTATCTGTTCCGCGTGACCCCAGAACGCTTCCAAATTATAGAACTCTCGCTCTTGAGGCAGCAAGATGTGAACAATCACCTCACCGTAGTCTTGAAGAATCCAGCTGCTCTCGGCGACGCCTTCAGTCCTGAGAGGTCGCCGTTGCCACTCCATCTCAACTTTCTGTTCAATCGCCTGAGAAATCGCCCTAACCTGTGCCTTGGAATAACCAGTCACAATCACAAAGTAATCTGCCAGGTAGGTCACTTCGCCTACCCTGAGAATGGCAATATCTCCAGCTTTACGGTCATCTGCTGCCTGAGCAATCGTCAAAGCCAGACCCTTGCTCATATCTTGTTTTTGAGTACTGGTCGAAACTAAGGTAGAAGGCATTTTAAATTGATCTCTCATTAAATGTTAAATTCCTTGTTCAAAACGATACAAATGTGCATCATTGGGACTGGACAGCTAAAAAGTTATGAAGTATGACGTTTGGGCGAAAGGCTCAGTAGTCTTACGTTTTAACGCTTTTTCCGTCATCCTTCTTTCCATCTGTACTCCCCTGGTCAAACTCTTTGACAAATTACGCTCATGCTTTCTCTTTATAATTTTCTTGGGTTTTCTCGAATCACTGCCGCAGGTTGTGACCAACTTTTTTGTCAGTTTCCAGTCCCTTATCTCCAGAGGATACTCCAAGTTCCTCAATCTCTTCCTCTGCCAGTAGGTCTTTTCGCTCCATCATTTTGCCTAGAAAGACTGATCGCCCAATTCCGAGTCAAAATTGTGCGTGGGTGAATCAGACAATGGCTATCAAACAAAAATCTCAACGAATACTCGCAGGTAACGCCAATGGCTTTGTATAGGTTTGAAAAGCTAACTTGACGTAATCTTTCCAACTCCGGTGTGTTACCCCGACTTGGCTCCAGACAATCAGCCAGGAATACGATACAGCTCAAGGGACTCATACCGGGACGACCCAATGTGTGATGTGCGATCGCATCCATTACCTCCTCATCTTGCATCCCAAATTGGTCTCTAGCAACAATAGCGCTGACATCTGCGTGCAATAGATGAGGTGTGGCTTCACAGACCGGGTCTATTTCTATCCCCTCGTCCCTTGCCATTTGCAACAACAAAGCGGGCTTAAAGTATTTAGCCAGGTCGTGCATCAATCCCGCTTGAGCCGCCTTTTCGACATTTAAGTCATAATGCCGAGCCAGTTCAACGGACATCTGCTCGACACCCAAAATATGCTGAAGCCGAGAAGCAGGAACGTTATCTGCTAACCAGGTTAAGACCTGATCTCGCATCAAAAAAACTCCTAAAGGCAACGTCTAAAATCAGCAAATGGTATTACAGCAAGGCGATGAAACTAACGCATCACATCCTCAACACTCTAGTCTGGCGCAAATGAAGGTAGCGCTAGCTCTCTAGCGGCGGCTTTCCTTACGCACTGCCTTGTGGCAGATGTGCGTCGTTTACGCCTCAACAAATCGCGCCCGGTACGCGATCAACTTTTTCCTGCTGTCGAGTCACGTCTTACGCACCGACAACAAAGAGAACATGTTCGTGCCCTTATTTTAGCTTAACGCTTCTGAACGACAGCGAAAAGTTCTTCATACTGGTCAAGTGCGTGCTCCAAGGTGTAATGCTCCAGAGCATACTGTCTACTCTTCTCTCCTAGTATTTTAACTTTCTTAGGCTGGTAATACAGCTCCAAAATCGCAGCGGCTAGGGCATCCGGATCTTCTGGAGGGACAACGATGCCACCACCACTGTGTTCTATGGCTTTGGCGGCAGTGCCATTTGCCGGAACAGAAGCCACAACAGCGCAACCACTTGCCATCAGAACTTGAATCTTGGAAGGCATATTGAAAGAAATTACATTGTGCTTTTGAACGACTAATCCCACATCGGCAGCAGCTAGCATTTCTGGAAGTTTTTCACGAGGTTGAAGCGGAAGTAAAGTTACATTATCAACAGCACAATCCTCACAGAACTGATGCAATTGCTGCAACGCTTTTTCTTCTCCTACAATGACAATGGCAAGATCCCGAAGGTAATGTAGGCGACTGGCTGCCTCGATGACCGTTTCTAAACCTTGAGTCAGAGCAATATTACCGGAATAGATCACAACAAATTTATCAGTGAGTTGATGCTCGGCGCGGAAGGGATTTTTGGCTTTCGGCAAAGGTTGGATAAAATTAACATCAACCCAATTGGGGATCTGAACGATTTTACGAGCGGGAACCCCTTTGCTAATTAAGTGATCGACAAAGTCCTCCGCGATCACACTTATTTTCCTGGCGGTTCGGTAGGCAAACTTTTCTAAAAGTTCAAAAATGCGGATTAACTTCGGGTTCTTGAGTAAACCAACATTAACAGCCGCCTCTGGCAAAATATCCTGAAGATTCAAAATAATCGGTGTACGATGTATCCATCCCAAGAGAGCCGCGGGGACGGATACTGGCAGGGGGGGCGCGGTGATGAAAATCACATCGGGGCGCTGGCCCCTCAGAGCATGGACAAAGCTGGTAAAAACAAAGCTAATCTCCAGTAACAGTCGATCCAGTAAAGTGGGTTTCGGACGAACCCAAAGATAACTGCGTTGAACTGCAACACCGTTGGTGAGTTCGGTGAGGTATAGCTTACCTCGGTATCCTTCATAAATCTGACGTTGAGGATAGTTAGGCATTCCAGTCACAACACGAACTTGATGCCCTCGTTTTACCAAACCTTCTGCTAGCTCTGTAACCAGGGGAGCAATCCCAATAGGCTCTGGAAAATAATTATAGGTATAAATCAGAATGCGCATAGCTTGAGGTTGCAATCTGGGTAGATACTTGCCGAGTTATCGGGATTGTTTCTCCAGGCTATCCTTCGCTTCACCAAAGATGTTTAAAGATTCCTTGCAAACTTAAAGGCGAGGTGAAGTTGTTGAATGCCTGGTGCCGGGGTTAGACAGTTATTAAGTTTTTGCCTTTTGTCCCCTTTAGAAAAAATGAACCCCTAGTGTAGAAGCTACCAGTGATTTTAAGCAAGAGAAGCCTAGAGGCGATGAGCTGATAATTGGTTATTTCGCAAGCTCTACTCTTTTAATAAATCCCTCGTTTATAAATCAATCTGGCGATTGGGATGCACTCCTGTGATGCTTATTAAGGGCTCTCAACGCGATCGCCCCTGTAGAATTTGGGTCAAGTCCGTGATAGTAGTCAACTCTAGACCGTCTTGTCAACCCACTAAAGGGTGGTAATTTAGACCATTTCCCTGTAGCTCAGCTACACATTCCTCTTCAAGATTGGGGGAGCACAGCAATAGAGGGCATGGTAAAGATTATTTATCACGCATCGATCAGGAAATAATATTAATCATGGGCTATTGACACATAACTCAGACGAGCTCATCGCTGATGTGACCTCCGATTGATCCAGATTGACAACCTGTGAGCCAAAATTGGAACGAGAACTCTAATTCATCAAGGAGAAGACGATGATTATGTCACGTCTGCATAAATTTTTGGCTCCCTTGCTGCTGAGCCTGTTACTCCTGGTAACCTCCTGTGCCAACAAGCAGCCTTCCCGTTTTGATCAAGCCCAACAGACCAGCAGCCAGCAGAAAAGTGGTCAGGCTGTAGTCAAGGATGCTACACAAGGTTCCAATTTCAATAAGTTCTTCCCTAAAGGTGACGGCGGCTACCAGCGCGTTTATACTCAGGAGAAAAAAGGCTTTGCTCAAGCCAAGCTGAAAAAGAATGGCAAAGATATTGCTACATTGTCTATCTCTGATATCAAAAGCACCCCCGATACGGCCAAGAAATACCAGCAAAGCACTAAAAAAGTTGCCAGTTATCCCGCAGCGACCCTTGGCAATAGTCAAACCAGTGTGCTCGTCAATAATCGCTACCAAGTCACAGTCAGATCCACTGACCCCTCTTTTGACCGCGAAGCCTGGTTGAAAAAATTTGACCTTGATGGTCTTGCCCGACTTAGCAAATAACAGGGTCACAGGCCAAGCTGAAATACCATTTCAGCCCCCTAGAGACTAAAACTAGGGGACTTTTTTCCGGTGATGAACAACAGGGGCCAAGTGAGAGGATACAGAACACTCAAGACGTGAGTGATAGCGCTCAGGGAATGCTGACATTCGCTGTTCGGCGCGTTAGAGTAGCGGGGCGTCGTCTGGCGTGACGCTATATGCATGAGCGAAGGGTAGGGAGTTAGAAAACTTCGCCCTCCCTAACGCGGTTAGTACAAAACTTCAAATTAAGGCAAGGAGCCTGCCCATGAGCAAACCAATTTTTGAACTTGTTGATGAGCTGCCAACCAGCAATATCACTACGATGGCTTTAAGGTCACTCGACTTTGTGATTCCAGGTGAGTGGAACAATGTAGTTGGGTTTGAAAATACCATTCGCACTGTCACGGGCGAAACGGACGAAGACATCATTCAGCAAATCGGCGATCGCGCGGTCTATCTGTACAATGATCGCTCTCAGGGCTACCAACGCGCCATGTGGCTTTACCAAACCGTTGACAAGACAGATTATGCCCTCGGTGCGGCTGCCCTAGCGAATAAGGTCGGCGAAAAAATCCCCCTGATGGGTTTTTTGAGCAACATAACGCCAAAAGCTGACAAAGCACAGACCATCGATCTGTGCTTGAAATTAGTTGTAGAGTTAGTCGCCTTCTGCCAGATCAACGGTATCCCTGGTGATAGTATTGGGGACTTTGTCGCCTCTCTAGGGGAGTACAGTGGCGAAAATTTGATGCGCATGGCAGCACTAGTGTGTTTTGATGGCCTAATTCCCCTCGGCCCCGATTTTATCCGGCAGGCACAATCCACCCTTTCGGGACTCAGTCCTTCAGATTTAGAACGAAATCAGACGTTCAGCAGCGTCAGCGACGCCATTCCTGGCGGCGATTCGGGTGGCAAGCTCAACTTTATCGGTCAAAGCTTTGATTCAGTCAAAGGTTGGATGAGTAGTTTTGTCACCTCAAAAAATTTGACGCCACAATCTGTGGCGAATAACCTGCAAGGGTTTATTGACGTTGCTGATAGCAAATTGGACTATCTGGGGGCTTTTCTCGATGTGTCTACGAACTATTTCGAGCATACAGGCACCCAAACCCTGGCGCGACGCCTGATTGAGAGAGCTGTAGCTGAAATCTAGTACCGCTTGCGCATCAACAGACAATTGCGATCATCATCTACCCGTAAGTATGCTACTTCGTCCATCAGCTGATGCATAAAAATCAGCCCTCTACCTCCTACTGCCGATAACGGGTCTAGGTCTTTTTGGCGGTCGAGGGCTTCTTGGAGTTTGGTTTCCAAATCAAAGGGCTGTCCCTGATCCCAAATTCGCATCTCTAAGCTGTCAGGAAAGACCTTCAACTCCAGCTCTATTGGTGTCGTTGGAGGTAAGTTGTGATGAGCATGGCGAACTGCATTTGTAAAGCCTTCTACAAATGCCAGTTGGCACTGCGACTGAGAGGGTTGAGGCAGCATCGGTTTGGTAAAGTCCTCAAACCACTGTAAAACTTTTGTAACAGCGTGTAAGTCCGTCTCGACTTCGAGACGGTCTTGTTTGAGAGCTTTTTCGTTATGCCTCAACCACACAAGATTC
>NZ_DATNPA010000023.1:0-9675 GCF_036703385.1 Allocoleopsis sp.
AAGAATCGAAAAAGGGTCTGAAACGACGGGTTGGTGATTAGTCATTGGTCAGAAGGTTGAAGGTTGGAAGGTTGAAGGTTAGAACGCACAACGTAAACGTTTAACTTGCCAACATTGAAACGATTACCCATTACCCATTACCTATTACCCATTACCTAATCCCCATTCTCTAAATCGTTGAGACAAAATCTCTTGAATTGCCCCATGCACCACATCCTCACTCTGACTGGCATCAATCCTGACAATTCTCTGGGGATAGGATGCGGCTAATTGAGCGAATCCCTGCTGTACTCGTTGGTGAAAGGCTAAGTCTGCCTGCTCCATTCGGTCTGCGCTGCCCCGTTGTCGTGCCCGCTTTAGGCCGATTTCGGCTTCAATATCCAGCCAGAGGGTCAAGTCACTTTCCAATCCGCCCGTTGCAATTTGGTTTAGCTGCTCGATCAATTTTAGGTCAAGACCGCGCCCGTACCCTTGGTAGGCCACTGTAGAATCCGTGTAGCGATCGCATAAAATAATCGCGCCTAATTCTAGCTGGGGGTTGAGCAATTCCTCGACGTGTTGAGCGCGGTCAGCTGCGTACATCAACAGTTCTGCCCGGTCTTCAATCGGTTGCGGTGTAGAGTGAATCCCTGCTTCTAGCAACAGTTTGCGTAGACCGATACCCAATGAAGTTCCACCGGGTTCCCTCGTCGCTACAATTTGCCGTCTTGTTCCGACCGCCCCCAAGCGTAAGAGTAAACCACTCGCTTCTAACCACTGTGAACATCTCTGGAGTTGGGTGGTTTTACCACTGCCTTCAACTCCCTCAAATACAATTAGCTTGCCGCGCATCACTCAATCCAGACTTAGCCGCTCCCTTATCATTACTGAGCCTTTTTTCACCTTTCTTTAAGCTTTCCTCAATCTTCTGACACTTGTAGGATACAGTTTTTTTGATTCTCTTTATCCGGATGAACCGCTAAGATGCTGGTAGCTGATCATGTGGAGCATCGGCTTTTCATTTAACACCCCTTTCATGAGCCTTTACAGAGGTTCGATATGATAAGAGGGTCTAGCTATCTGACGCCCAGGGTTATATATGGCTCGCTACACTTGTTCGTTTACTGTTGCAGTTTCCCTCGACGATCTCCAGCCCTCACTGGTTGAGTTGTTGCAATCCTGCAATTTCGATATTATTTACGACACGGGAGATTATGTAATGGCACGGGAAATTCCTGGTCGTGTCGCTTTTGCTAAGTTGGTGACTGTGGAAGTGTTGATTGATAAATCGACTGCCACCTCCCAGGAAGTACGGATGAATTTTGTAATCAAAAACGAAGAGTTGCCTCTCCAGGTTGATAATCATTGCCACCAGATGTTTGATATGGTGCAAGAGGCTGTGGCGGAAAATCGTTATTGGCACCTTGTGGAAACTGTTCCTGGCTAATATTCTGCTATCTCTTGAATGAGATAAACAGTCTAATTCACTCCCAAGAACCTATGTCTCCTGGGTCGCCAATCATCATGCCAGGGCTAATCAGGGTGATGTCAAACTCATCGGGTGGCCCAGTCGGATTTGGGTCGTTGCTCTTGAGCAGGTAATATTTGGCACTCACCTGCGGGCCGAAGACGACCTCATCTTCATCTTCGAGATCGTGGGCTTGTAGTTTGCGCTCATTAATCAAAAGCCCATTGACACTCGCCTTGCCTTTAAGATTGCCATCGACAATCCGGTAATATCGGCTACCATCCTCCCGTTCTCTGCGGACTAAAGTGGCATGTCGGCGAGAGACAAATTGCGAATGGAGACGGATATCACACTTGGGGTCTCTGCCGATGGAATACACTGCCTCTTCCAAGGGAAATTCCTTACGGCCTTTGTCGTCTTCAATAATCAACAAATGGTGGTGTTTGGGTTGTCCAGCCATCGAAAAATTGTGATAGAGAGTGCAGTTGGCTCAGAAAAACGCTGTGGCTTACTCACCTTGACATATCTCTCAACCAGCTTAGCTTGACTCCTAGGAGATGTGGATTGATGACTTTCAATGCGACATTCCCTCAAAACATCATCATAAGCAGTTGTGGAATTGAGCGGAAAAACTCTACTGTTAAAATTTCCCTGGATGGCGCAGAGGGTCAAAACAATTGGGTCGCCTTGACTCATGCCAGGTTTTGAGAATAGTCCGTTTTCTATTGTGGCATATTTAAGGTTGAAGGTTTGAAGGTTGCAGGTTTGAAGGTTACAGGTTGCAGGTTAGAACGCATCAATTTGCGGTCAACCTGTAACCTTTTCCCCAGTTCCCAGTTTCATTTGGCTTTGAAGGCACGACGCAGTAACAGGGAGTTAGTGACTACACTAACCGAGCTAAATGCCATTAACGCACCAGCCGCCGCAGGGCTGAGGGCAATTCCAAATCCTGGGAGAAGTACACCACAAGCTGCGGGGATGCCGAGGGCATTGTAGCCAAATGCCCAAAATAAATTTTGCCGAATCTTGTTGAAGGTAGTCCGTGCCAGCTCAATAGACTCCACCACATCTAGCAAGCGAACGTCTTGGGGACGTGTTGTACTGACGCGCATTAAAATAATCCCTGCCGTTTCTCTAGCCACATCCGTGCCTACATGCAAGGAAATGCCAACATCGGCTTGAGCTAGGGCAGGGCCATCATTGATGCCATCTCCAACCATTGCCACGCGGCGTTCCTGGGATTGCAGCTTTTGGATGGCGATCGCTTTACCATCGGGACGAACCCCAGCCAGCACGTCATCAGGTGCAATTAACAGTTGTTGTGCGATCGCAGTAGCTGAGTCAGGCTGGTCACCAGTCATTAACATTACCCGAAATCCCAGCGCTTTGAGGCGTTCTACAGTCTCCTGAGCATCCGGTCTGAGCACATCACGCACGGCGATCGCACCTGCAAGAACACCATCAACAGCGACGTAAACCACCGTTTTCCCGGCATCCGCCAACACTCGAATTTGTTGCTGAACAGTGCCACTAATCTTAATGCCTTGCTGAACTAACCAGTCCGCATTACCCAGCAAGACACGCCGATTCTCTACCAAAGCCGATATTCCTAGTCCAGGTTCGGTATAAAAATCTTGAGCATCCAAAATCGGTAGCTGTTGCTGATGGGCGGCATTGCGAATGGCTGAGGCGAGGGGATGAGAAGTGCCAGTTTCAGCCGCTGCTGCTAGTTGCAGCAGTTTTGCGGATTGGGATTCACTGTGGTTTTCCTGCTGCTGACTTTCCCATTCCCCAAGGGGTAGGCAATCAGTAAGCGTGGGATAACCTGTTGTCAGGGTGCCTGTCTTATCAAAAACCACGGTATCTATTTGATGGGCACGCTCTAAAATGTCGCCACCTTTGATGAGGATGCCCCGTTCTGCGCCAAGACTCGTACCGACTAAGATCGCGGTCGGTGTCGCTAGACCTAGGGCGCAGGGGCAAGCGATCACTAAAACTGCGATCGCTAGTTTCAAACTCAACAGCAAGGGAGACGTCGGCTCAACCGTCGCATGACCAACCATCTCGTGTCCCATCATGTCAGCGATCGGGGATAGGACGTGAGGCCAGATTTTCGTGCCAGCTAAGTACCAGAAGAGGAAGGTTAGGGATGCGATCGCTAGCACTCCGTAGGTAAAATATCCGGCTACCGTATCTGCCAGTTTCTGTACCGGTGCCTTACGGGTTTGAGCTTCCTCGACGAGGGCGACAATCTGGGCTAACGTTGTCTCTTCACCCGTGCGAGTGGCCTGAAGTGCGATCGCGCCGGACTGATTCAACGTCCCTGCCGTTACGGCATCTCCCGGTTGCTTCAAGACAGGTATTGGTTCCCCGGTTAGCATCGATTCATCCACCAAAGACTGACCCGTCATCACCTCGCCGTCTACGGGTATCTTTTCCCCTGGTAATACGCGCAACCACTCCCCTACACGGACTTGCTCAACGGGAATTTCGATTCCTAATTGTTCCATCTCCCCCCTGCCCTTGCCAGGGGAGGTAGCTGTTGATGTCGATTTACCGATTAAACGTGCGACTTTTGGCTGAAGTGCTAACAAAGATTCAAACGCCGAGGCGGCACGTCGCCGTGCGCGTTGCTCTAAGGTACGACCCAACAGGATAAAGCCCAACATCATCACCGGTTCGTCGAAGAAGCAATCCCATCCCAATTGGGGAAAGAATAAGGCGACACAACTTGCCATGTAAGCGGTGAGTGCACCCAGCCCTACCAAGGTGTTCATGTTAGGGGCTTGATGCCATAAACCCTTCCAGCCATCAATGATAATGGGACGCCCTGGCCCTAGTAATGCTAGGGTTGCCAGTCCCCAGTGAAACCAGATATTACTCAAGACCGGCAGCATCGGGGCATCCATCCAATGACCGATATGCCCTACTAGGGAGAGTAAGATCAGGACGCCTGCGATCGCCAAGCGACGGACTTGCTCCCTAGCTTCCTGTTCGTGCCTCTCGGCGGGCGTCCGGGTATCTTGTGAAGCGGACATCTTGCCTGCTTGAGAGCGGGGCTGGGAAGGAAATCCTTTAGAAGTTAATTGTTCTGCGAGGGCTGATGGGTCAACTGTACCCACTTCGCACTCAACAACCGCCACCTCAGTGACCAAGTTTACACGGGCGGCAACAACGCCAGGATGTTGGCTCAGCTGGCGTTCCACAATACTGACGCAGCCAGCACATCTCATGCCCGTAACATCCAGTGCAATTGTGTCTATCGGTGATACTGATTTTGTTGGGACAATATCTGGAGTAACTTGCATAAAAAAGTCAATAGCTTGAATAATTCTTAAGGTTGCCTCAGTAGCTGGCTAGATACCTGCTCTACTTTAGAGCGTAGGCGAAGTACCACCGTGTCAAGTTTAATACGAGGAAGTTTTTAAGGCTTAGGCTGAGATCTAGATGGAAATTCACATGATACGTAGGATTTGCCGGGACGGTTTTGTACGGAAATTATTGATTTGTCCGCCCAGTTAATGCTTATAGGACTTAGGCAAAGCCTCTAGCTGTCGTGGCGTAACACACCTAAAATGATGCAATACAAATCGGCTCATAAACCCCAATTTACCTGATTTGCTGCTTACGTCCTAATGCAACATTTAAGGCTTGCCACGCCAGTAACGCACCCAAAGCACTATAGGTTAATTCGAGCCACTCCCTAAGACAAAAAGGCTCAAGAGAGTGCCAGCGTTCCACAATCCATGAAGCAGCATGGAAGCCAAGAGATTGCGCGATCGCGTATACACAATCCCCAGTACTATTCCTAACATGGCTAACGGGAGCACTTCAGATAAACTCAGGTGAGCCAGAGCGAACAGAAAACCACTCACGATAATCGCCCCCCAAACAGGCACATAACGCGTTAAAGATGGTAGTAAAAACCCCCGGAAAAAAATCTCCTCAAACATAGGGGCTGCTACACAAGCCGTTAGGCAAAAGAGGAATACCGCTACGCTATCCCGTCCCTCCAAAGCGAGGGGCAGAATGGGATTACTGCCTCCTTGTCCTTGCCACAACTCCTGGTTAAATAGCGATACCAAAATAACTAAGGGGAGTGCCACGAAATAGCCTCCCAGTCCCCAGAGAATCCAGTTGCTTCGCCACTTAAAACGAAACCAATCTTCTGGTAATGGAAAAAAGGGTTTAAGGGAAAAGTACAGCACCAAAAAACCCCCAGAGGCCAGCAGCAGGTAACTTACCAGAACATAGAACGCTTTCATCCGCACATCATAATTGCCAGGGTTGAGGCCCAACAAGTGAAACAATGTGGGCAATAGCAGTTGACCGATAAAGAAAAAGCCCAGGATGAACACCTGCCAGATGATTTCCCAGTTCCAAGGCGTCTCCCAAGGAGCCTCGCTATTAGTAGCTAGGAGCGATTGTTTGCCTTGGAGGAGCCGCTGAACGATTAAAAATATTAAAAGTCCAACACCCAATACACCCCCAACTCCAGGTATTCCCCCAATTAGCGCTAACTTGAACATGGCTTGCTCAGCCATCGCTTGTTCTTTAGCCTGGAGTGACACCAAAGCGTCTTGATTCTGTTGCAACTGATAGAGCTTGGCTAAGGCACGATAGCGAAACCAGCCATCTAAGTTTTTTTGAATTTGTGGCTCGGCATCCGGAAGCAAGCGACGTGGCTCACTCCATAAACCGATTAACACTTGCGCGGTTTGTACGATGGAATCCTTCGTAACGGACAGACCATCAATCGCTGGTGCCGATGACGGAGTAAACTGATTCCAGGTTTTGATCGCGGCGGCTTTGTCACCCTGTTGAGCTTGGAGAACGCCGATGCGTAAATCTAGCTCATCAATCAGTCGTTTGACCTGAGAAAGTAGCCCTTGCAATTGCTGCTGTTGCTTAGAGCGTTGCAATTGTATCTTGACTTCGTCGGGCACCGAGGTATCTGCATCCTCAATTCCCTCAAATTGCGCAAGTTTTTCAGAAACTTCTTTGAGTTGTGCCGCAATATTCAACTGAGTAGTCTGGGCAGACTTACGGGCATCCTGATACTGTTCTAAGGCTGTTTTTAAGGGTTTATCGCCCAATAAGGCGTTTTGAGCCGCTTTTAAATCAGGTTTAGACTCTTGGGGGGTGCTTTTACCCTGCCACTCGCTGGCATGAAGCAGCAGATTCGTTTGGTAAAGTTCCAGGCGGCTTTGAATCTGAGGTTGACCCAAGCTTTGCAATAAGGAAAGGGTAACACTGGCGATCGCAAAAATCGTCAGTACCCCCAAAATCAATCGTTTTATCAGCAAAATCCACTGCTCAGTGGTCATGAACCCCCCAAATGCAAGTAATAAAGTCCAAGGCTAGGATTTTTTGCCCTTTACAGGCTAGTTTTTTCAAGCTATCTGAAATTATCCTATGCGTCTTCAAACCAATGATTCAGTTTGAGGGCAGGTGTTCAGTTGCAAGTTACCCTGAAATTGGGAGATGCTTAAAGTAGCAGCCTTTGCATCAAACAGGGCACTATTTACCTACTTGCTAATGGAGGATTCCCAGATTGGCTACTCGCGTCATTATCGTGCGTCACGGTCAAAGCAGCTATAACGCTCTGAAGATGATTCAAGGGCGCTGTGATGAGTCAGTTTTGACCGAAAAAGGAACTGCCGATGCCCACCAAGTCGGCGCGGCCCTCAGTAGCCTTAAATTTGATGCTGTATATAGCTCTCCCCTACAACGGGCTAAGAAAACCGCCGAGGTTATCCTACCCTATTTGCAGGGTTCTCCGGAGTTATTGACACCGGCCAGCCTGCTGGAAATTGATTTGCCGTTGTGGGAGAAGTTGCATAAGGAGGTGGTGAAGGACAAGTTTTCAGAGGAGTATCGCTGCTGGAAAGAACGCCCTCACCAATTTTGCATAACTCTTCCCACAGCAGAGGGGACGAAAGAACACTTTCCCGTGCTAGCGCTTTACGAACAAGCCAAGCAGTTTTGGCAAGAGATTCTCCCCCGCCACTCCGGAGGAACGATTTTAATCGTGGCGCATAACGGGATTAATCGGTGTTTGCTCGCTAGTGCCCTTGGTATTTCCCCAGCGCTTTACCATTCCATCCAGCAATCGAACTGTGGCATCAACGTCCTGAACTTTGTAGGAGGTTGGGGTGAACTCGTACAATTAGAGTCGCTCAATCAAACCTCCCACATGAGAGACGCCTTACCTACACCACGAGAAGGGAATCGAGGGTTGCGGTTGTTGCTGGTGCGTCACGGCGAAACCGAGTGGAATCGAGTCGCACGCTTTCAGGGGGGGATTGATGTGCCGCTGAATGAAAATGGGCGCAAACAAGCCCAACAGGCGGCTGAGTTTCTCAAGGATGTCCCGATTGATTTTGCCGTCAGTAGCCCTATGCTTCGTCCCAAAGAAACGGCTGAATTAATCCTAAAAAATCATCCAAATATCAAGCTTGAGCTGCCAGAGAAACTCAAGGAAATTAATCACGGATTGTGGGAAGGAAAGTTAGAGTCCGAAATTAAACAAGAGTACGCCGATTTGCTACATCAGTGGCAAACTGCCCCCGAAACGGTACAGATGCCAGAGGGGGAAAATTTACAGCAGGTGTGGGATAGGGCGATTGCCTGTTGGGATGCGATTATTGAAGCGGCTGGGGTATCTGACACTGAACTTAAAACTGGTCTAGTTGTGGCTCATGATGCCATCAATAAAGTGATTCTCTGTCACGTATTGGGTTTGAGTCCAGCCTCAATCTGGAGTATCAAACAGGGCAATGGTGCTGTTACCGTGATTGATTATCCTCATGGTTTAAAGAAACCGCCGATATTGCAAGCGATGAACATTACCACACATCTCTCTGGAGGTGTGCTGGATCAGACGGCGGCAGGTGCGTTGTAGAAAATAAATATGGCATCATTGCTCAATAAGCCTCATCCCGCATCAAACTTCAGGATGTTGTTGGCGAATTAAAGAAGCGTCATAGCCGACACATGGACATTTTGTAGGGGCACCCCATGTGGGTGCCCTATATCCAGCCAGGGCACCCACATGGGGTGCCCCGACAGTCCACACCATTGAGAATCACCATGTCAGGGAGCTGTCCCCTAAGCAATTAACCAACAGTATTTTTAAACTCCTGGTGGGTTATGCAACTTAGAGCAGTATTAATTGAGTTTAATTAAATTGAATTTCTTATTAAGATTGAGGTATACTCATGATTTTTATTAATCCTAAAACAGATTTCGCCTTTAAAAAAATATTTGGTTCCGAACAAAGTAAAGATATTCTCATTAGTTTTTTAAACGCCATTCTCTACAAGGGCAATCCTACGATTGAAGATTTAGAAATCCTCAATCCCTATCTAGCTCCTAAAATACGCGGCATTAAAGATACATACTTAGATGTCAAAGCGAGAATTACGGGAAACAAAACCGTAATTATCGAGATGCAAGTGTTGAATGTGGAAGGGTTTGAGAAGCGGATTTTGTACAATGCAGCAAAAGCTTATTCCATTCAACTCGATCAGGGGGAAGATTATACGTTGTTGAATCCGGTAATTGCTTTGACAATTACGGACTTTGAGATGTTTTCCAATTTGGATAGGGTAATTTCACGATTCATTCTAAAAGAAAAAGAATTTTTAGTGGATTACATAATTTATGACATTGAGTTAGTCTTTGTTGAATTAACCAAGTTCAGCAAAGAATTAGAGGAATTAGAAACCCTCACGGATAAATGGATATATTTTCTTAAAACGGCTAGAACTTTGGATGTAGTACCGGAGACGATGGAAACAGTGCCTGAAATTAAGAAAGCTTTTGAAATTGCTAATCAAGCTAATCTAAATCGAGAAGAGCTGGAAGATTTAGAGAAGCGAGAAATTTATATTCATGACCAACGAAATGCCATTAAAAGGGCTATACGACAAGGTAAGGAGCAGGGTAGGGAAGAAGGAAGACAAGAAGGAAGACAAGAAGGAAGACAAGAAGGTATGAGAGAAGCTAAGCTGGAAATCGCTAAGCAACTCCTAGATGTATTAGATGAAGAAATGATTAGCCAAAAGACAGGATTGAGTCTTGAGGACGTTCAACAGTTGAAGAAAGGTAGAGCAGAGTAGACAGACGCATCATGTAACTGCTCTTACATGCAAGCTCAGCATCTCATCAATTTGCCAATAACTTTTTGAGTCTATCAAGTACAATTTCGTAATTTTAATCAGTCT
>NZ_DATNPA010000024.1:0-5284 GCF_036703385.1 Allocoleopsis sp.
AAATTCTTGCAGGGCAAGAATTTTGGGCATTATTTAGAATTACTTGGGGCGGCGGAGGCGCTTAATTGCGGGAAGTTGCGGGGTGTAACGCTTATCATCCGTTTCAACTGATAGTTTGGCATACCAAGTAATGAAGAGCCATAAAATTCTTGATTTTCCTCAAAATGAGCTAAAAGTTGAGGAATCTGAGGATGATTGCCCAACCGATAGAGGACTTGTGCTTCTGCGTTGAATAGCTGTGCTGCTACTTGTAGATTATTGGACTCAGTGACTTCAGGGTTGAGTTGCTTAACAATACATCGAGGATTACCCGGTAGCTGCCGATCTTCAGCCAAGAAGGTAATACCATACCCCCCACGCCCCAGCTGATTGATAATCTGATAGCGTCCACCGATTAGTTGCCCTTCCATGAGATTGATTTCGATATGACAATGAACTGTTAACTGTTCTATAACAAAAAGTTAAAGATATTTCTCATTTTAAGCAAGTAATGCTAAGGTAATCCCTAATTTGTGGCAAAAACGATAAGTGTAACTCTGTTGTTGTTAATAGCAGTTTGGACAAAGACAGAATCAGATTAACCAAAATTCTTAACCTTTAATCTATTTTCCAGACAGTTCTTCACGAAAGTCTTCCATGAGGAAAGCCCATCATGACTTCAATCTGGCAGTGTTTGTGCTGGAAGGTAGGGTTAGCGAATGCAAGAGCAAGCGCGATACCGAAAGCGGTTCGCTGGGTGAGCATCGCTCTGATTGTCACTTTTGGAAATTGTGCTGAGGCTGAGATAATACCCGATGGCACCTTAGGATCGACAGTTGACCCCCTCAACAATAACGATGTTCCGAGTATTCTAATTACTGGTGGAACACGCCTAGACAATACTCTCTTTCATAGCTTTGGGGAATTCACAGTTCAAGCAGGGCAAACAGCCTTGTTCACGCATCCTGCTGGAATTGAAAACATCCTGACACGAGTCACTGGCTCCAACCCCTCCAACATCCTAGGAACGCTTGGTGTCACGGATGGCAGTGTCACGGGTGGCAATGCTAACTTATTTTTGATTAACCCAAAGGGTATTTCCTTTGGGCCAAATGCCCGTTTGCTTCTTAATGGTTCCTTCGTCGCCACCACTGCCAATGCGATCGCTTTGAGCAATGGAGACATTTTCAGTACTAATCCAGCTGCTCCCCTGCCGAGCCAACTGTTAAACGTAAATCCTAATGCGTTGTTCTTCAATCAAATTCCGGCTCAGCCAATTGTCAGTCAAGCTCGTCTAAGCCTTGCTCCGGGAAACAGTTTATTGTTCGTCGGTGGCGATGTAAGGTTGGAAGGCGGCATTTTGCAAGCACCAGGGGGTCGAGTCGAATTGGGCGGCGTGGCAGCACCGGGAAATGTCGCCCTGAACGTCAATGGCAATTCTCTAAGCTTGAATTTTCCCACAGATGTTGTACGAACCGATGTCTCCATCACCAACGCGGCTGGAATTAATGTAGTTAATGGAGGTAGCGGCAGTATTGCGATTAACGCCCGCAATATCGATGTTTTGGATCGCAGTTACCTCTCTGCCGGGAGAATACTTTCTGACACCAATAATAGTCAGCCCGGAGATATTACCCTCAATGCGACAGGAGCCATCAACATCTTCAATGGCAGCTCCGTTCTCAATGTTATTTTAGGTTCCGGGACGGGTGGCAACGTAAAGATTGACACGGGGCAGTTGGTGATTCGAGATGGAGTAGTGGGAAGTAGTTCTCTTTCCAATCAAAATCGTGGAGGAAATCTCCTTGTTAATGCTTCCCAGTCCGTCGAAGTGACAGGAACCACCGTTGATGGTAGAGTTTCCATCAACACAGCGATCGGCGCACTCCAAACTATTCCTATCGGCTTGTTTACCGCTCCCCTCGGAGCTGGGGGAAGTGCTGGAGACATGACCATTCAGACTGGGCGGTTGCTGGTTCAAGGTGGGGCAAGGCTAGCCGTTGGTACAGATAACCAGAATCCAGGCGGAACTTTAACCATTCAAGCCTCTGACTTAGTGGAACTGATTGGCACCTCAGCCAACGGCACTCCAACGATTGTTGCTTCTGGAACTCAGGGGAACGGGCGCTCCGGCGACGTGACGATTGACACCAGGCGATTAGTGGTTCGGGATGGAGCCATCGTCACGACTGGAACGTCGAGTGAGGGACAAGGGGGACAATTAACCGTGCGAGCGTCCGAGTCCGTGGAACTGCTGGGGACTGCTGCGGTGACTTTAGACGACACTTCCCTACAACGACTAATTGGAGCCTCGCTGAGTCCGTTTCTCGGAGTCCGCCCGTTACCCAGTGGCTTGATTGCAGCGACGGTGGGGGCGGGAAAGTCAGGAGATTTAACCATCGAAACGGGACGACTGGTCATTCAGGGTGGGGCACAGGCATCAACCTCTACAGGAAGTTTAGGGAATGGGGGTGAGTTGCGAGTGCAGGCATCTGAAATCGAGCTATCTGGAATTTCACAAGATGGTTTTTTCTCAAGTGGTTTATCCATCGATTCTCGGGGTGCGGGTGATGCTGGAAATTTAAGCATTATTACCCGACAAATGACCCTGCGGGATGGAGGCCAAGTTTTAGCAAGCGCATCTGGTACCGGTCGCGCCGGAACCTTGGAAGTCAACGCCTCTGATTCGGTGCAAGTGATAGGTACTGCCACTAATGGAAAACCGAGTAGCTTGTTATTTGATACCTCTGGTTCCGGCAATGCGGGAAATTTAAAGATTACCACCGGGAGGTTAATCGTTCAAGACGGCGGACAAGTTTCGGCTGGCACCACAGGTACCGGTCAGGGAGGAACTTTAAATGTTAACGCATCGGATTTTGTAGAAGTGCGTGGTACCTCAGCCGATGGTCAGACTCCCAGTCGCTTGTTATTTGATACATCCAATGCTGGAGATGCTGGAGAGTTGAAAATTACCACTTCCACGTTAAGGGTTCGGGATGGCGGACAAGTATCAGCAAGAACGTCTGGTACAGGTAGAGGGGGCGTGTTGCAGGTAGCGGCATCAAATGAAGTGGAAGTGAGTGGTACTTCAGCTAATGGTCAATTTGCCAGTGGCTTATATTTTGATACCAGCAGTGCCGCCAATGCCAGAGGGATAACCATTGATACGGGACGCTTAGTAATCCAAGATGGGGGGCAAGTCACGGTCAGTGGTACGGGTTCGGGAGCAGCAGGGGACTTGGAAGTTAACGCGGGTTCCATCTTCTTGAACAATCAAGGAAAACTGAGCGCGACAACGACTTCTGGTGAGGGGGGTAACATTCAGTTGCGGGTGGAAGACTTCATCTCACTGCGTCGCAACAGTGAAATCTCAACGGAAGCGAGCGGCACGGGTAATGGTGGCAATATCAACATGGATACGGGTGGCTTTGTCGTGGCAATCCTCTCAGAGAACAGCGATATCGTTGCCAATGCCTTTCAGGGTCGAGGAGGCAATATCTCCGCCAGAGCACGAGGGATTTATGGCTTCAGACGTTTTGAAAATCGCCGTACTCCCGAAAGTGACTTCACGGCGAGTTCGCAGGTTGGATTAGATGGGGTCGTGGAGATTGATGTCAGGAACGAGCCACAAGCCATCCCTTTACCAGAGAAGGTTGTAAGCACTGAAATTGACCCAGTTTGCCAAGCCAGTCAGGGGCAAAACCACAGCGAATTTATCATCACAGGTCGCGGCGGTTTGCCGGATAATCCTAGTGGGACTCTCAACCATGATGCGGTGTGGACAGATTTACGTACTCCAACAACTGTAAGCACCATTCAGGGTGAAGAGTCGGTTACTTCTAGAACGCCAACTACCCAACTCCCCATTGTGGAAGCGAATGGATGGGTAATCAATAATAAAGGCGAGGTCGTCCTCACCGCTAGTGCTCCTAACGTTACACCCCACAGTCCCAACCTGACGCCACAAGATTGCTATGTTCCCTAAACGTCGAAAGAGTCACAACAACCGCACCTATTTTTTTTTGAAGTTAAGGCGAATAGCAAGAGGTTGGGCAACTCAGTTTTTTCTAGGGTTGATAACGACCTTTTTCTGTACCTTAGCCACTCCGATTTTTGCCAAGGTTCCCGCTGTCGCCCCAGTTGTCCAAAATCAACCCAATCAATCTCAACGACTACAACAGGGTAAAACCTTCTATGAGGAGGGAAAGTTTGCGGACGCGGCAGCCGCTTGGCAACAGGCGGCAAAGGTCTATCAAGAGCAAGGAGATAGAATCAATCAAGCTTTGGCGTTAAATTACCTCTGCTTAGCGTACCAGCAATTGGGCCAGTGGAATGAGGCGGAAAGTGCGATTCGCAAGGCGATAGCTACGCTTAACGCATCCAGCCTCAAACTCTTGCAAGAACAGCCAACAACAATCCCTTCCACCCAACGCTTACCCGTCCTTGCCCAAGCCCTAAACATGCAAGGTCAACTGCAACTGGCGCAAGGACAAGCCGAACCCGCTCTCAATACTTGGAAACAAGCTACCACTATTTATGCTCAAATCGGAGATCGCACGGGAATGACCGGCAGCCTGATTAACCAAGCCCAAGCTCTACAAAATTTGGGGCTTTACCGTCTGGCTAACAAGACTCTAACCGAGGTGAAACAAGCCCTACAAAATCAACCCGATACTCCTATTAAAATTACGGCTTTACGTAGCCTCGGCAATGCGTTGCGCGTGGTTGGAAAATTAGACGAATCCCGGCAGATTTTGCAGCAAAGTTTGGCTTTAGCCGAGCAACTGCAATCCTCTTCTGATATTAGTGCCATTCTTTTGAGTTTAGGGAACACAGCCCGAACCCAGCAGGACACCGAAGCGGCTTTAGAGTTTTATCAACAGGCAACAGAATCATCCACCTCACCCCTAAGCCGCGCTCAAGCCCAACTCAATCAACTGAGCTTGTTGCTGGACACGAAGCAAGTTAGCAATGCTCAGGCATTGGCATCACAAATTCAAGCTGAAATCTCTAACCTACCCTCTAATCGAGCCGCCGTCTATGCCCAAATTAACTTTGCCCAAAGTTTGACGCGTTTAGGGCAGATGAGTACGACCAGCACGTTCTCATCGAGAGAAATTGGTCAAATCTTAGCCAAAGCCCTGCAACAAGCCAAAACCTTAAACGATGCTCGCACACAAGCTTATGCCTTGGGACAGCTAGGTGCAGTTTACGAACAAACCCAGCAATTTCAAAATGCTCAAGACCTCACCGAACAAGCCTTGTTAATCGCTCAAACCAATAATGCTCCGGATATTGCCTACCG
>NZ_DATNPA010000025.1:0-20402 GCF_036703385.1 Allocoleopsis sp.
ATTCGATTCACTGTCGTTTATATAGAAGTGAAATAATTCCCAATTTCCTCGTTCGTTGAGTCGATAGCATTCAACACTCATCTGGTCGGGGTCGATTAGCAGATACTCGCGCAGCGTCTCAATGCGGCGATAGTGTCTAAACTTCTCACCCCGGTCAACGGCTTCTGTACTAGGCGAAAGAACCTCAACAATTAAACAAGGATAGCGAATAAATTGACGAGCTAAGCGATCGCGCTCATCGCAAGTGACTGAAACATCAGGATAGTGAAACGGACCCTTTTCAGAAATGCCAACTTTAGCATCACTGGTCAGTACTTTACAGCCCTTACCTCGCAGGTGAGACTTGAGCAGGGCAGCTAAATTGACAGCGACTTGATTGTGGGGAATCGTCCCCCCAGTCATGGCAAACACATTGCCATTAACGTATTCGTAGCGGATGGGCTGCTTTTCCTCCCACGTCAAATAGTCTTGAGGTGTCATTCGTGGAAAGTCCGGACTTGCAACCATAGTTCTGCAATACCCTCATTTATTTCAACCTTAGCAGGCAAAAGATAGCTTGCTTGTTAGTAAGCGATCGCATTTTGTACGGAACAGGGTGCGATCGCCTTTTATCCCTCCCAGTAGGCTTGCGGCTCCTCTAGAATTATGAAAGACGCTCTATGAGAGACAGTTTGATGAAAATCCGGAGCGATGTCTATGACTTCAGCAATTCCTGAACAAGTTCGTTGGACGATCGCCGATCTCGAAGGTTTCCCTGATAACGGCAATCGTTATGAAATTATTGATGGAGAGCTATTTGTGACTCGTGCCCCCCATTGGGATCACCAGGATATTGTTGGTGCTATTTACGCAGAGTTGAGAGCTTGGTCTCGACAGAGTGGTTTGGGTAAAGCGGCATTGACACCAGGCGTTATCTTCTCTGAATCTGATGCTGTAAATCCTGATGTAATTTGGATTAGCCATGAGAGGCGATCGCCATTAATTGATCGTTCAGGTCATCTGACAGGCGCTCCAGAACTCGTCGTTGAGGTTTTGTCGAATACTGAAAAAGATAAGAAACGTGACCGTGAAACCAAGTTAAAACTCTATTCCGTTCAAGGCGTTATTGAGTATTGGATTGTGGATCGCGAACAGCAATTGATTGAAGTGTATCGACGAGAAAATGGCGTACTTAAGAAAGCTATGACCTTGTTTTCAGCCGATCAACTTACGAGTCCTCTCTTGCCAGGATTTAGCTGTGAAGTGGCACTGCTGTTTGAATAAATTAAAGGGGGAGCAGGGAACTCCTTAACTCTATAAGGGCTAAGGGGGTAGACGGGTAGGGTGTAGAGGGGTATACGACTCACCCTACAACCTACACCCTTGCTCACCTTATGGAGACAAAACGAAGAATTTGCCAAGAGAGTATCTTACGGATCGGGGTGCGATCGCATTGTAATTACTCCTAAAGACTGATGTTAATGTAGGGGCGAACGGCTTTTCACTCCTACCACAACCCAAACCCTGACAAACAACCCATGAGGGCAACTGAAGTTCTAGAGCAATACGCCGACGGGAGACGAGATTTCAGTGGAGAAAATCTCAGAGGGCAATCCTTCAAAGGCAAAAACCTCTCCGGAGCAAACTTCAGTGCAGCCGACCTCCGAGGGGCAAACTTTACGAATGCAACGCTAATCGGTGCTAACTTCAATCGTGCGAAAGCTGGGCTACAACGCCGTTGGGTAATTGGTTTGGTTATAGCCTCATGGCTACTATCGGGACTATCAGCAGGTTTTTCTGGACTAGCTGTCTTCTTACTGGGACGTACATTTGACTTTACCCATCCTTGGGGAGTTAGCGCTGGTGTGGCTTTCTTAATCGTACTTGTGCTTTTCTTTCTCCTTGTTATCTACAAAGGTTTAGAAGCAGGTTTAGGAGCTATCGTTGTTGCTGTCCCTGTAGCTGTTGCTGTCGCTTTTGTTTATGCTGTCGCTGGCTCTGAATCTAGCTCCTTTGTTATCCCTATAGCTGTTGCTGTCCCTGTCTTTTTCGCTTTTGCTTACGCTTATGCTTATGCTGTTGCAGGAGCTTATGCTGTTGCAGGAGTTTATGCTGTTGCAGGAGTTCTCATCGTCGCTTTCGCTGTGCGTTTCGGTTTTGCTGCTGGAGCTTATGCCGTAAATGGAATTGTCGCTGGAGTTGTTACGCTACTCACTTACATCAGTTGGCGTGCCTTGGTGGGAGATGATAGAGATGCCTGGGTTCGGGGAATTACCATCGCCTTTGCCGCCATAGGCGGTACTAGCTTTCGCCATGCTGACTTAACTGACGCTGACTTCAGTTCTGCCATACTCAAAAGCACAGACTTCAGAAGGGCTAACCTTACCCGTACTCGCTGGCACCAAGCCAAAAAGCTTGATCGCGTTCGCTCCGGAACCACTTATCTTCAGTTTCCCAAACTACAACAGTTACTTATTACGGGACAGGGACAAGCTCAGAACTTTGATCGCCAAAACCTCCGAGGCGTCAACTTACAAGGCGCTAACCTAACTGATGCCAGCTTCATCGGAGCCAATTTAAGCGAAGCTAACTTGCAAGATGCTGACCTATCCAGAGCCAAGTTAGCGCAAACGCAGCTAGACGAGGCAGACTTAACGGGTGCTACTCTCACAGGCGCTTACATTGAAGACTGGGGCATTACCAGTCATACCAAGCTGGATGGGGTGAGGTGTGAGTATGTTTTTATGCGAGTGCCGACAAAAGAAGACCCCAATCCCCGCCGCAAACCTGACAATTGGAAAGAAACGTTTAAAGACGGTGACTTTGCCGACTTCATCAAACCCATTGTCGATACCCTCGACCTCTACCACAACCAGGATGTTGACCCCCGTGCCATTGCCATTTCCTTTAAGCAATTAGCAGAAAATCACCCAGAGGCAGAGTTAGAAATCGTAGCAATGGAGAAACGGGGTGGAGATAAATTTATGCTCAGGGTTGCAACCGCTCCAGATGCCAATCATTCTGAGCTGAATGCCGAGTATTTTGATACTTTCAACGAAATTAAAGCTTTGGCACCGCGAGAGCTACAAGCACTATTAGCAGAAAAAGATAGCCGAATTAGTAGTTTAGAAACTATGATAGCGACGGCGCTGCAACGCCCTAGCTTTTATGCCAACACTTATCACCAAGTAGGAGATTTTATGTCTGAAAGCAAAGGTAACATCAGCATCACCAGTGGAGATGGCAGCAAAATCAGTGGAGTTGCAGGCGCAGGCGAAAACATGACTGGCTCGGCAATGGCTGATGTCAGCGGTACAGTCACTATCGCCATCAATGAATTACCCGACTCTTCCGAACCCAACAAACCCGGAATCAAAGAATTACTCTCACGACTGCAAGCGGCAATTAATGACCCAAATCTAGCCGACGACGACAAAGCACAAGCATTAGAACAGATAAAAGTCTTAGCAGAAGCCGGACAAAACCCCAAAAATGAAACCGCACAAAAGCAGGCAAAACGAGCGATGGGGTTCTTGAAAGTAATTGCTGAAGGCTTACCTAGTGCAGCACAATTGGTGAAAGCTTGTCAAGATGTATTGCCTGCGATCGCACATTTCTTCGGTTTGTAATTGGCTGGATTACACAATCCCTGATTGACCCCTCCCCAACCCTCCCCTTACTAAGGAGAGGGCGCAAGATGTTCCTGTTCCTGCCTTATACCGATTTCCTAAATGTTTGCTACAAATAGTTTTCTTGTTCCCCCCTTACCAAGGGGGGTTAGGGGGGTTCATTCCGATTTGGCAATTTCTACCCTGTTTCAACTATGAATCCTCGGCTCAGGATGCAGCGTTGCCAACAACTCACTCTCCTGAATCGCCAACTCCTCCAACCGCTGTTTAACCACATCCCGGTCAAAATAAGTATCCGCGAGTACCCAGTAAATTCCATAATGCCTCGCCTCAGACGCCATCAAACTCCGATAAAATTCAGCTAACTCGCGATCGGGGCAGTGAGTCGCCAGTAATCCCAAACGCTCATGTGATCGCGCCTCAATCAAACCAGACACCAGTAAAGAATCCAACAACCGCTCCGGTTCATTCTTACGAATCAGTGCCGTCAATCCCGCGCCATAGGGAGGTGCCGCAAGGGGAGCCAAAGGGATACCACGCCGTTCCAACCACTGGTTAACCAGCTCGAAGTGTTCCAGTTCCTCCCGCGCGATCGCAGTTAGTTGACGCACCAGTTGTGTACTCGACGGGTAGCGAAACATCAAGTTTAGGGCCACGCCTGCCGCCTTACGCTCACAATGAGAGTGGTCGAGTAAAATAATATCTAGGTGGGCGATCGCTTGCTCGACCCACTTCCAGCTACTTGGCTGCTTCAGGGTGTTAATAATCGGCAGTATAGAAGACACGTTTTTCGGGAAATCAACTCGACTTAGAACAGGATAAGGGCTTGCTGCGGTCAGGGATGCTCTTACTTTAAGGTAATTGAGCTTGAGGAACTATCTCGAAAGCTTCCCAGTCCTTGACTCCAAGGAATAAATTGCCTGTCTAGGAACGCATCTCTTCAGAATCGAGGGTCTTTTGCCTAGCAAGACGTAAAACTCACTGATTCCCTTGAGAATCAGAAATTTGAATTTTGGCTCCTGTTATAACTCATAGATAATTATTTTGACTGAGAATCGTGCGGAAGAATTTGGGCATACTGAGAACAGTAAGTATACCCCAGTGTTTCTGGCTACAGTGATGCAAGCAAACTTTCAAGGGTGCTGCCTGGTATTTGGTGCAATCGGATATTAAAAAACAAAAATGACCCATCGTCGTATTGTTATCGGTGACGTGCATGGTCACTATGACACCCTGATGTCCTTATTAGAAGCGATCGCCCCCACTGGCGATGACATGGTTTATTTTCTCGGTGATTTGATTGACCGAGGCCCCCAGAGCGCAAAGGTGGTGGAGTTTGTCAAAGAAAGCTCCTACCTCTGTCTACTGGGAAACCATGAACAAATGTTACTAGACATCTTGGGTGACGGAGAAATCTATGGCCCAGCGCTGCAAGCATGGCTTTATAGTGGCGGTCACAGCACCGTTAACAGCTATGGCGAAGCAGGTGTACGCCAAGATCATATTGAGTGGATGCGGACGCTGCCCACTTACCTCGATTTAGGGGATACCTGGTTAGTTCATGCGGGTGTCCATCCCCGAATTCCTCTAGAGAAGCAAAGCTCAGAGCAATTTTGTTGGATTCGTGATGAATTCCACAGTATCACTCAACCCTACTTCTCCGATAAGCTCATCATCACAGGTCACACCATCACCTTCACCCTGCCTGGAGTAATCCCTGGCAAACTGGCTCAAGGTCGAGGCTGGCTCGATATTGATACGGGTGCTTATCATCCCAAGAGTGGCTGGCTGACGGCTTTAGACCTCACCAATTCCCTGGTTTATCAAGCCAACGTCTTTCGCCGTCGCCTCCGTAAATTACCGCTTGCGGAAGCTGTGACGCGGGTCGAGCCTTCTACTATACTCCCGCGTCGCTCAGCGATGCGCTAATGAAGCTCCCGTCCCTCAAAAGAGACGGGTTTTTAACGGCGGGTTCTTGTATATCGGTTCTCCGTGGAATAAGGTACAGGTAAGTGCTGTAAGCTAACAGGCATTCCAGTTTACAGGATCACAATTCTGAAACTCTTTTGGAATGGGCTTCTTGCCCGTTCATGCAGTGCAACTTGAAGGCGCAACATATCACATAGATACAGCAAGGAAAGCACAAGACCTGATAGCTAACTGCTAACGGCTATAAAAGAGCACGAATTTTGTTTTTGTAAGCTACTGTATCTAATCCAGAGCCTCGATTTGCTGTTGCTGGGTCAATTGCTTGCTGTAGCGCCTTAATTCGATCCTCAGTCGCTGGATGACTACTCAGGAACGTAGGAACAGAGCCGCCGACTTTCAATAGCTTTTCCATAAACGCGACCATTGCCGAGGGCGCATAGCCAGCCTTTTCCAAAGTCTGTAATCCCAGTTGATCGGCCTGGAGTTCGTCTTTACGGCTGTTTGGCAGCTGAAGCGCCACTTTGACGCCAAGATTGACGAGCGTGTTGCGGTCTAACCCAGCAGCAGATGCTATGCCTTGTTGGATCGCCGCCTGCCGCATTTGTTGAATCGCATGACGAGCTGCTATATGACCGATCTCGTGAGCCATGACGCTTGCCAACTGAGCTTCATTGTCTGCGGTAGCGATCAAACCGGCATTGACGTAAACAAAGCCCCCCATTGTCGCAAAGGCATTGATGCTTTTATCATTGACCACCTGAAAGGTGTAAGGGATATCAGGGCGTTTGCTATTTTGTGCCAACCGTTGACCCAATTCATTGACATAGCGATTAATTTCGGGATTGCGATAGAGCCGAATCTCGCTGCCAACCAGTTCGTTATTAATCTGCTTTCCAATTTGGACTTCCTGGTTATTGGAAATATTGGAGAGCTGGATTACCTGAATGCCATTAAGAATTACGTCAAACCATCCTGCTTGCGACGCTTGAGGAATTCCTACAGTAAGACTTATCGTCAAGACCAAGGACAGTAATGGATAGAACAATCGACGCCGATAACGATAGGAGAGTGAGGAGAGAAACTTGAACATTGCGAATACGACTAACACAGCTGTATTTAATTAAGCTTAGAAAACGAAGACGTTATTTGAGGGCTGTTAGTTGCCATCTCTGTCAAACTCCCCATTGCTCTCCAATCCCAGCTAAAACAGATGTTGAGCCACACCAACCCCTCACTTGAGCCTTGACAAGGTACTAGGACACTAGGAGAATTTATCTCGTTAGGCCGACCCTGCCATGCTGATCTCTTGCAGCAGTCGTGGTAACTTATCACAGGACTATCAACACGAGCATTTTGGTAGCCTTTTTAATGGATAGTGCTAGAGAGTGCTGTTTCGATTGTTCTGTTTGCAAAGACACACACGCAACGTTTCATGGCTATTTTAGATTCTAAAGGACGTTTATTCGGTAAGGTCAGCATTCTCGACGTGGGTGCGGCCTTGGTGATTCTATTAGTGATTGTCGGTATCTTTTTCTTTCCCGGTACCACCGGCTCCGTAGCACAAATGGGCGGTGCGACAAAACCCGTAGAAGTGGATTTGATTGTTCGGGGTCTTTCTGTTCGTAATCCTGACGCGTTAATCAATCAATTTATGGAACAGAAGAAGACCAATATTATCATTCGCAATCAACCCTATGGTCAGGTTGGGATTAAATCCGTAACCAAAATCCCACAAACCCTAGCTGTACCCCAGCCAGATGGCTCGGTCAAAGAACTCCCCGATCCCAGGAGTCGTGCTTTTAGTGCCGATATGATGATGACTTTGGTTGGTCAAGGACAGATTACCAATGATGGGCCAGTGTTAGGCAATAGCAAAATTAAAATTGGGACGCCGGTAGAGTTGGAGGGCATGGATTACAACTTCAAAGCCAGCGTCATTGAAGTCAGAGTTAAGTAAAGGATGGGGGAATGGGTTAGCAGGTTACCAGTGAGAGGTTAGCAACTTAACAGGCCAAAACTCCCAACCTTCTAACCTTCAACCTCCAACCTTCTAACCTTCAACCTTCAACCTTCTAACCTCTAACCCATGCCTCCAACTTTCAACTCATTCCCCAGGCTTCACATCCAGCAATTTCAAATATCGCCGAATTAAACCAATGGTCACCGCAGGCAGTTCTAGCTGGGGAGTTAATCCAACATCATCAAGAGTTTGGAAGACACGAATAGCATTTGGGTTGAGAGCAGCAAGACGCTTACCAATTTCCGGGCCAGTAAATTCGGATTTTTCTCCCCAGATTACTGCTGTAGGAGTGGTCAACTGAGGAACGTATAACGATAAGTCAAAGCATAAATCCCCTCGAACGAAGGAAAGTGCGGCATATTCAGCATTGGGCTGTTGGGCTGATTCTAAATAGGCGTCCACGATTTCTTCGTAAATTCTGCTGCTTCGAGCAAATTGCCGATTTTCCAAGAAGCTGGCGATCCCAGCCCGATTGGCGACCCCTGCGCTGTAGATGATGCGGTCAAGGATCGGGGTACTAACCAACTGAGCAAAGAAGCTGCGCGTGTAATTTTCTCCAAAATCCGATAGTCCGGCTGGTGTGGTGAGAATCAGGCACTTAAATAACTCAGGACGTGCGATCGCTGCTCGGATGGTAAGCGCGGCTGTTAGAGAAGACGCGACTACTGGCGTGGGCTCTGTACAAGTCTGTTCAATGAACTCTATGATTGTAGTAATGTAGTCATCTATGTTGTAACTCCGTTCAGGGTGCTCTGAACGACCCCAACCAATTAAATCGGGTGCAAGAATTCGATACTCAGTCGCGAAGGCTGGGTATACCTTTGACCATTCATAAGCAGATGAGCCGCCGCCAAAGCCATGCAAAAACACTAATGATGGCAACTGTTTGGGGTCAGCGGTTTCAGGTTCCTGCCAAGGTGCTCCTTCGGCTGTGTAATACACTATTCTTCCCAGCGAGGTCACCACGACGTGCTGCTTAAAACCATTGGGTTCAATCATGTCTAAACCTCATTGCTACTGCCATCATCCCTGATTTTGGCGTAAGGCCACTTCTTACTCTTGGTTGATTCTCTATCCTAGAGGAGAGGGAGCTTCTTCTTTCAAAAGTACAGACTCCAATCAGTAATTCAGCAAAAAACTTTTGTAGTCTTGATTGTCAGCTTTTTTCCGGAACACCATTTTCTTGCCAAGGAAAATTAATCAGAACTGGATAAAACTCTCCCATAGTGTTGATTGGAGAAGGTTGCATGATTCAAGGGTGTCTGTTAATCGAGGGATTAGTTGCTCGCTTAAAAACAAAAAATTTTCGCTTGTTCCATGTCAACTTAGTTGACGGTCATGCGGTTTTTGAGAAAGTGCGTTCATATTAGTGTTATGGCAATACAGTGCAGTATCCAGTTCAATGAAGTCAGCGATTCTCAGGCTTTTGAGCCGGAGACTGACTTAAAGGAGCCGCAATCCGTCATTGCTTCTCCTAATTGGGACGTAGCTGAGTTTGACTCTAATTTAATCGTGATAAGACCTTCTAGCGTCTGCCTTAACCTGGAAGATTTGAAATGCTTTGAAGTCGTGGATCGGCAGTTTCACCGTTATGGAATCACCTTTGAAAATGCGATCGCTTTACAGCCTTCAAACCCTGCCTACCCGCCTCGAACTGGTACAAATGTACTGATGGGAGCGCCAAAAAGCGGTTGGATGGAAGTGGCCTTTTTGCAACCTGTTGATCAGTTCTGCTGCTATGTCACCAGCTCTCAACGGATGCTTCTGTCTGTCTATGACCACCAGAATCGACTCCTTGCCCGCAAATCCTTGAACAAACCCAACTTGGCTGGTTCTGATTCGTCGATTTCTCCCAATGCCCCATTTAGAATCGAGGTGCCCAATATCTCTCGGATTACCTTCTATGCCTTTGATGGTCAACTCACTTTATCTGACTTGAGTTTTTCTTTTTAGTCAAAGGCATAGTTTGAGTATTCCGCTAATCAATCTGCTAGCTTCGCTTTTGTCACAGAAGCATTGTTAACTCCCAGAGTTAGCTGCAAAGGCTTACGGGAAGGATACGCTCTAGCAACTTGTCGATAAACGTCATAGTTAGTTGGTAGCGTTACCTTCTGTCCACTCTGTTGGTAAGTCATCTCGTACTTTACAATACGTAATAGTTCAGGTTTGCTTGCTTGTTCTCCAGCCTTTTGTCGTTGTTCGACCTCATCGATGCTAGGTCGTGGCGGCAGTTTAGGCCACCATAATCCTTTATCATCTGGACCGATTACAGCATTTTGAGGTTTCTCGCCATTACGGTTAAGCAGGGAATTTGACGCGAACTCCTCAAAGCGCGGCTGCTTATCATTCACAGGATCAGTAGAATACTGAACTTGCCAGGTCAATGTGGTCAGCGCAGTTGCGTCATACTGGTCAGTAGTTACTGTGTCACAACTGCTAAGAACGACTGCCACACAAACGCTTACCAAGAAGACCAAGAATTGGCGACGCTGTAAGTAGTGGCTGACGCTGAAATAAAGACTCTTTAGACTCACCTGATTCCTAACTACTTACCAATAACGAGCGAATGCAGCTTGCCCCGCTTTACCCTATTCTGTACAAAATTCTCAAACCGTTGTTTCCCAGTTGTCTTTGGGCAGGATCGACTCATTCTCGTGCGATCGCGCTCACCTTTGATGACGGCCCCCATCCCCAGTACACACTAGAACTCCTGAACGTCCTAGACCAGTATGACATTAAAGCTAGTTTTTTCTGGCTGGGCGCTTGCGTAGATCGATCGCCAAGCGTTGCTCGAGAGGTCTATAGGCGGAATCACTGGATTGGCTTGCATGGATATTACCATCACTCCTTTCCCTTTCTTAAACCCGAAGCACTCAAGCAGAGTTTGGCAAAAACTCAAGAAGCGATTGGCGCTGCGCTTGCGACGCGTGACGCCAAAGCTTGTCAGCTTCACACAGACAAGATTCGAGACGTTCGCCCCCCTAATGGTTTATTTACCCCCCAGACTTTGAGTTTATTGCACCAATGGAACTATAGACCTGTTATGTGGAGCGTTGTACCCGAAGATTGGGAGCGCCCTGGTGTGAGTGTGGTCGTGCAGAGAGTTTTACGGCAGGTTGAAAATGGGTCACAGATTGTGTTACATGATGGTTATTGCGGAGGACAAGATGTAGCTAAGACGACGGCTCAGTTAATTCCTCTGTTGTTACAGCAAGGTTATCATTTCATCACAATCGACCAATTATGGCAGCTTTCCCAACTGGCTTGAAATCTTCATCTAGTTAGCTAAAGCTAGCTTTAGCGCTTAGCCTGAACGAAAGGAGACTGTTGGCGATATTGAGTGAGCCCAAATTCGCTTGTATAACTCCCCTTTAAAGGAAAGGGACTTTTCTCCCCCTGGTTTCTCTGCTTCCACAGCTCCCCCTGCTTTCTTAAAAAGGGTGTATACAGCCTAAATTTGGCATGAGCCCCCCGCTATGTAATGAAAGTAAACACTTACACTTCCGTCTGTTTTTCTGCGTTCTGCCCTCTGGAGCCTGCCCTGTTTTCCCTCTCTCATGCGCAGCCACTCCTACGAGCCTTGGGCTCTTCCAAAGCTTTTTCATCAAGACCTTTACCCAATTGCTAAGTTTGTGTGTTAGAACAGTTGTTTTACGGATGTCTTACAGGAACACATCTTGGTTGAAACTACACCTGTCTCCAGTTAGAGAAAAATGTCCCCACGCCGAAAATTTTCGCTAACGTAGTCACAGAAGAGGTTAAAAAGAGAACGCTTGTACTAAAAAAAACGTTCGCCTATGGATTTCAAGAGATACCATTGCTGTCATCTATCTGCTGAATTCATTAAAATGGCTTAGTGTATTTCAGCTATTTATCTGGGGTCATCAAGATTGAAGCTAGAGTAAATTTAGGAAAGCTTGACCTCACAAGGAGAGAGTACTCAATTCTCAACCGGAAGGGCTACCCGAAAATGTAGCGACAACCGTCACATTACATTTGATAATGATCATGATCTGGAGTCAGCTTGTGAACACAGCATAGGAGTATGGGAACCTAGCTAACACTAGCCGACAGAGTCTTTGGCACAATCCCCAGGACAAGGCAACTCAACGAAAAGGAATTGATTATGGGTGCATTAATTCCAGTGACATTAGCTTTGTGTAAAAGCCGATTGTAAATTAGATTCATAACCTTTGAGATTGAAGCTTAAAACCCAAGTCCAAATTTGGTAATTAAGGCTACAATCAAAAAGTCTCAAGAGAAGCCAGCATTCAAACTTACTGTAATCGAGCATTCGCGAGGACGTTGAGGAGCGAAAGTAGATGCCGAATCTTACTGGTCGAACTCAGCGATTAAATAAGACCTAGAATGCTACAGAAAGTGACTAACTGGCTACGCTATGTAAGTAGATTAACAGACACTATCTACTGGTCTTTAACTGAAGGAGCATGAGGAAAAAGGCATGACCCAGGCAAACGACGTACTCGCAACACTAACTCAACCCGAAGAAAGCGAGTTTGAATTCTTGATCGAGGATGAAGCGAACCGAGACGAGCTAGTGGACGCTCAACCGGATGAGGAAGACGGTAAGCCTGGAAAGGTGCGCTCTACCCGCCGTCGCGCACAAGCAAAGAAAAAACACTATACAGAAGATTCTATTCGCCTGTATTTGCAAGAAATCGGTCGAATTCGGTTATTGCGGGCAGATGAAGAGATTGAGTTGGCTCGTAAGATTGCAGATTTACTAGAGTTAGAGCGTATACGCGATCGCTTGTCTGATCAATTAGAGCGAGAGCCAAAAGATAGCGAATGGGCAACCGAGGTGAATATGCCTCTGCAAGCCTTTCGTCATCGCCTCTATGTAGGACGGAGGGCTAAGGACAAGATGGTGCAGTCCAACCTGCGTCTGGTCGTGTCTATTGCCAAGAAATACATGAATCGGGGACTTTCCTTCCAAGACTTGATTCAAGAAGGCTCTCTAGGTTTAATCCGTGCCGCTGAGAAGTTTGATCATGAAAAAGGCTACAAGTTCTCCACCTATGCAACTTGGTGGATTAGGCAAGCCATCACCCGTGCGATCGCCGATCAGTCCCGCACCATCCGCTTACCGGTTCACCTCTACGAAACTATCTCACGCATCAAAAAAACCACTAAAATCCTCTCCCAAGAAATGGGTCGCAAGCCCACCGAAGAAGAAATTGCTGATCGCATGGAAATGACCATCGAGAAGCTGCGGTTCATTGCCAAATCTGCCCAACTCCCCATCTCTCTCGAAACACCGATTGGTAAAGAAGAAGACTCCCGCCTTGGAGACTTCATTGAAGCTGATGGTGAAACCCCAGAAGATCAAGTGTCCAAAAATCTGCTTCGGGAAGACCTCGAAAGCGTTCTTGACACCCTTAGCCCTCGCGAACGTGATGTTCTCCGCTTGCGCTACGGGTTGGATGATGGACGCATGAAGACCCTGGAAGAAATTGGTCAAATTTTCAACGTCACTCGCGAACGAATTCGGCAAATTGAAGCCAAAGCGCTCCGCAAACTGCGCCATCCCAATCGCAACAGTATTCTCAAGGAATACATTCGCTAAATAGCTGGTCGCAAGACTGGTACGAAAAGAGAGGAGCAGCCTTAAAATTGCTCCTCTTTATTAATTATTAATTAATCATGTACAATAATCTATTACACATTTAAATTGCATAGAGGTAACCGCTAAAATCCTGAGCCACACAGGGTTTGCTTTTTTAACGTTTGACGTTTGACTTTGCTTGTAGCTTTGCCAAAAAACTGAATTACCAACAAAAAAGCTGAGTGTTTGCTAATAAACACCCAGCCAACGAATTGAGATTGACTCCAGATTGCGCGATTAGGGATTACAGCAGACCCCAGAAGTGCAATACACCTTGACCTGTAACGAACTCAGTAATTAGAGCGGCAACGAAGCCAATCATGGCTAAACGACCGTTCCAATTTTCTGCTTGAGGAGTAAAGCCGAATTTGGCATCGTTGCGAGTTTCGCCTTGCATAGTTTTTGCTCCGTTGGTAACTTTTGCAAACTTGTATGTAAACTAATGTAACTAATGGTTGGCAAAACGGCAAGGTTCTGATCCGTCAATCTAAATAGATTCTGTTTAAGGTATGCATAGCGGTTGAGATAGGTGATTGCCTACAAGAGGAGCAGCTCTAGATTCCGAGACTCATCAAGAAAGGAATTATGTCTATCATCGCTTCCCAACTACCCGCTCGATTGGACTATTACTACCACCAAATTAAGGCGGTCATCCTAAAACGTCAAAATCCGATTACGGGTCTATTACCAGCCAGTACGGCGATTAATGCCCACGGCGACTACACCGACGCCTGGGTACGGGATAACGTTTACAGTATTTTGGCGGTTTGGGGACTAGCCTTGGCTTACCGCAAGCTCGATGCGGATGGTGGGCGTACCTTTGAACTGGAACATAATGTTGTCAAGCTGATGCGGGGGCTGCTGTTCTGCATGATGCGGCAAGCTCACAAAGTAGAACGGTTTAAGGAAACCCAATCGCTGATGGACGCCCTGCACGCCAAGTACAATACCAGCACCGGCGACGTCGTGGTGGGCGATGACCAGTGGGGTCACTTGCAGCTGGATGCAACGTCCCTGTTCTTGCTGATGCTGGCTCAAATGACAGCATCAGGACTATACATCATCTATACCATCGACGAAGTTAGCTTTGTCCAAAATCTGGTCTATTACATCGGTCGGGCGTATCGTACACCCGATTACGGTATCTGGGAGCGCGGGAATAAGGTCAATCATGGAAATCCTGAACTAAACGCGAGTTCGGTTGGGATGGCCAAAGCGGCATTGGAAGCGATTAATGGATTAGATTTATTTGGTGTGCGGGGTTCAGCAGCGTCTGTGATTCATGTATTACCGGATGAAATGGCGCGATCGCGGATTACACTGGAATATCTCCTGCCCCGTGAGTCGGGTTCCAAAGAAACAGATGCGGCTCTGCTAAGTGTGATTGGATTCCCCGCCTTTGCCATAGAAGACGCCGAACTCATCGAACGCACCAAGAACGACATTGTTAAGAAGCTAGGGGGGCAATATGGCTGCAAGCGCTTCCTGCGGGATGGTCACCAAACCGTTTTGGAAGATACCACACGCCTGCACTACGACCCTTGGGAACTGCAAAAGTTTGAGCATATTGAGTGCGAGTGGCCTTTATTTTTTTCCTATCTCGTGCTCGATGGCCTATTTCGGGGAGATACCGAGCAAGTTCAGAACTATCAAGCGCGTTTAGAAAGTTTGTTAGTTGAGCGAGACGGACTCAAACTGCTACCCGAATTGTATTACGTGCCTTCGGAGAATATCGAAGCAGAGCGGCAGTCTCCTCGTAGCCAAAGGCGTCGTCCTAACGAAAATGTGCCTTTGGTGTGGGCGCAGAGCTTGTACTATTTGGGTCAGATGCTGAGTGAAGGGCTCATTGCACCTGGAGATGTTGACCCCTTGGGGCGTCATTTATGCATCGGGCGTCATCAAGACCCGGTGGTGCAAATTGCCCTACTCGCAGAGGATGAAGATTTACAGGCTCAACTCGCCACATACGGGATTGCCACGCAAACTCCCAAACAGGTAGAGCCGATGCAGGTGCGTCAGGCGATCGAGCTGTCAACGGTTTATGCTCAAATGGGGCATTGTGATGCGCTCTCGCTAACAGGACGCCCGGTGCGACGTTTGCGGAGTCTGACAACGTCAAGAATCTTTCGGATTGGGCAAGAGACAATTGTGTTTCTGCCTGCGTTTTTGGATCAGCAGCAGTTTTATCTGACCCTGGATTACCATTTTCTGGTGGATCAGATTAAAAGTGAACTCGCCTACATTCAGCGCCACTGGAGTGAGTTAGGGCGTCCAACGATGACGCTGTTGTTAACTCATACGATGTGGGAAACCAGTCGGGAAGCGGTGGAGGATAGGCATAAAGGCAGAGAAAGAGACAATTCCTCAATTTCCCATCCGAAATCCCAAGATTCACCCCTTTTAGAGTTAATTCAGCAACTAAAAGAAGGTTGGTGTGAAGGCGTTCGGGTGAAGTTGGGCCGTCTCAATCAATTGTTACTCACGGCTGGAATCGAGCGCATTGATTTTCTGCGCGAGTTTGAATTTAGCCAATCAGCGGTCAAAGATGCTATGCCTCGTGAGTGTTACCTTACCAGCCGTCCTGGACAACATGGGCCATTAGGCCATACTCAGGAATTTTTACTGGAGTGTGAAACGAATCTGCGGTTATTGCTGGATAGCTTGCGAGAATCGGATAACCTCTACGAACAAATCGAGTTGTTGCGTACCCTGAAACGTCTGCGAGGATTAGAGTTCGATACGGGCTTTGGGGGGCCAGGGCTACGGGTGACGGTGGCGGATTTGCTGAATGAAGTTTATCTCAAAGCGAGTACTGAATCGGTTTCTCCTTACTGGGCGGTAGTGCGTCAAGCGGCTGGTTTGCTCAACAAGACGGATATTAGTCTGTCGGATGCGGTGACAGAGATGTTGGTGCGTGGGAAGCAGATTACCGTTGGGAGAGCTTATAGTGAGGCGTCGCTGATTAAAAATCCGATGTCGCACTTGGAAATTCAAGCGAAAATTGATGAGTTCTGTCGGGAAGATATTCGCGATCGCGTCTTGACCCAAGAAATTCTCATATATTTGGGTACTATTATCAAGGCAGAACCTTCTTTACTCAAGGGTTTGCTCACGCTACGAGTTGGGTACCTGATTTTGCTATTAACCAGCGAACTGGCGGCTGAACTAGGGGTCACTCAGGATGAAGCCTATGAGCAGCTGATGCACTTAAGTCCGTTGGAAATCAAGATGCGGTTACGCTCTTGTTTAGCGGGATATGAGGGCATGAACCAAAAGCTGCGTCAACAAGAATCATTGCACGTCAAGCGGCTTGATCGCGAAATTAATTGGGCTGTCTTGTCAGGCGAAAGGGAGGAGACAGAGGAGACACCAACGGTTGGCAGTTGGGTGAGAAAGCGGCAGTTAGATGGTGCAGCCGGTCGGGTTCCCAAAAACTTCTATCCTAGTGTTTGGCTAGTGATGAAACACTGTAGGGGTTTGGTGATTGGGGATAAGTTGGAGCGTCGTAATCGCTTGGATAGCGCTCCGATTCTCTCCGAGATGACGCCAGGAGAAAAGAATTTTGCCTTACGGGTGGAGCATTTGCTCAATAAGATTGAAGCGCCGGAATATCGGCAAGTCAATATTGAGGCTTTGATGGAACTGGCTGCGATCGCAGAACGCAATCCTGAGTTACAAGTGGAAGAGTATATCGTGTTCGATGTGCTGATCGGTCATGCTGTGCGGTTGGCCTGGTTGGAGCGATTTCCCGAAAAAGCAGATCGATATGATGAGTATAAGGCGGCGGCTTGGCGTGCCTTTTACGATACTTCACCCACTGAGTGTGCGGGACATATCCTGAAGGCGTTCCGCTTCTTGACTCAGGTGGGACAGGCGACGGCTGTTTAGAGCAAAAATGGGGATTAGGGAAAAGCTGCCTCACACTCCCAAGATGAGGCAGATTACCATAGAACTAATAACGGGTCACGGCTTGAATTAATCCAAAATCCAAAATCCAAAATCTAAAATCGATATGTCTCATTTCACAACCATTAAAGTTCAAATTAAAAATGGCGAGATGCTGCATCAGGCATTGGAGGAATTGGGATACAAGGTAGAGTGCAACAAAAAAGTCAGGGGATATCTGGGAGATACAACGAAAGCTGAATATGTTATCCGGCAGGATAATGGTTTTGATTTGGGCTTTCGCCACGATGGTGAGACATACGAATTAGTGGCGGATTTCTGGGGAGCGAGGATTGATCAGAAAGGGTTTATCAACTCGTTGATGCAAAAGTACGCTCACAAAACCCTGATGGCATCGGTACAAGAGCAGGGGTTTAATGTAGAGGAGGAAGAAACTCTGGAAGATGGCACGGTGCGAGTCGTTGTGGGACGCTGGGTTTAGCCAATTGTTGCCCTCAACTGCCGCGTTCACCAGCTATAGCTGACAAGCCTCAAGGCGAGAGAACAGAGCATCTCCCACACTGCGCAGATGTACTGTAATTCTCGCCCTATCCTCACCGAGTGCTGGTAAGTGTCCTATGGGCGCACCTAGCGTATAGGTGAGGTTCCATTCATCTAACCATCTGTTTCTGACTCGCCAACCCACGCGTTCACCAAAGCGGCAGTATGTTTCCCAACTGGCATTAGCTTCTCCCCCGATACTCTGCCAAATACGCTTCTGGACACTAAAACCGAAGCGCCCATTACTATACTTGACCCAGAGTTGATCAATCGTGCGCAGGTCGATACAGGGAAAGTATGGGATGTCCTTGGCACGAAGCCAGCCATTTTCTTCTTGATGACAGACTTGGAGCATGACAGCAAGGGTTTCTCTATCACCTTCTTGCCATTTCCCTGCGGCTAATAAATCTTGCAGTCTAGTGTAATCCACATCTAAAACAGAGTTCAGAGGGATATACTTTTGTAACACATGCTTGACTTTTGGCTGTGTTCTCTGTTTTTGCAGTAGCAAAAATGCGGCTTGCTGTACCTGCTCTGAAGCATCATCCAAAGCCTGAATCACCAAGTCTAAACCGGCTTCTCCATACTTGAGCGCCTCAGTAAGTGCAGTAATCCGTAGCGTTTCAACTGGACTCACCAAACGTCTTTTAACACCTTCTAATCCTCCCAAAATTGCACCGCCCGATGGAGCTTGCCCTCCAAGAACGGCGTCGTATTTTCTAGGCTGATTGGGATAGTCTGCCATTGACCTTTAGCTCTGCGCGCTTTGACAAATCCTCACTATTCATGATGGTACGCTTGGACGCGATGTTTCAGGTAACCTTAACAGGTATATTAGAGGGTCATTCATCCTAAAATTGATGCTCTTGCTTGCAGTAGTATGGGTTCACTAATCTTGCCAAACGTTAGTTCGCTCAATCTTGAGGTAGCTTTCTTTGAGCTAGCCGCCGTGAGAAGATAGCACGGTCATACTGCTATGCAGTTAAGGAAAATCAGTGGAGAACCTCATCATTGCGATCGCTGTATCCATTCTGGCGTATCTGGTATGGCTTAGTATCCGAGAACCCGTTGCCAAAATTGCAGTACTGCTCTACAAGATTACAGCTGTGCTCCTCAAAATTATAGCTTTGCTCTGGAAACACTTCTGGAGCTGGCTACCCTTTTTCCTGATTATCTTTTTGGCAGTCCAATTCGTAGAACCCTTCCGAAACTTTGTGGCACCCATCCAGAACTGGGCGGTACCTATCCAAAACTTCGGGTTTTCAGTCTTTAATTTCATCCAGCAGCTATTGTTTCCGCGTTAGTTCAAGTAGGTGCAACCAACTCTACAAGATTACGATGGCAGAAGTATTCGCCCGCACTCCCCATACTTTAATTTCCTGATAACTGCCACTAACAAGCATTTGCCCATCCGGACTGATAGCGACAAAATTAACCAAGTTTGGATTCTTTAGTCCTGATTCATTCTTCAACGCCTGAATCACTAAGTCTAAGCCTGCTGTCCCATATTTCAGCGCATCGGAAAGTGCAGAAATCCGTTGGGCTTCAACTGCGCTCGCCAAGCGTCTTTTAACGTTTTCTAATCCTCCTAATACCAAACTGCCAAATGGAACTTGACCTCCAAGCACGACATCCTGTTCTCTCGGCTGATCGGGATTCTCTTTCATCGCACCTTTAATGTTGCACTCTTATACCAGCATGGCATTGTTGCAGGTCGTTGCGGGAAGGTGGGTGTAATGCGATAACTAAGAGTAGGATGCGTCGCTAGCGAATTTTGTTTTAATGTACATTAGCGCCAGCGCGGCAGCAAGTATCAGTTCGCTGTGTTGACTTCAGAAATCGTACTTTTGAAAACGGCTATCGCAATTCCTCTCAGATAAGATTAAGGCGTTACGTTGGCAGTGCGTAAGCCCTAAAATTTTATGCCCCACTTCTCACAATGGGGTGCGATCGCCTTTCCCTTAACACAAATGTCCCTTTGTGCAAGACCGATAATTTAATTCTTTTGCAATTCTGCCTCCATCGGAGTCTCTTTGACCAGGGAATCTTCTCTTAAAACCTCTTGCTTTTTCTGCAAATACAGCTCATTTAGATCTTCCTGCCTGTCACTATCAAAAACTTTCCGCCCCTCTGCAAAAAGCTCTTCCTCCTCTTCTTTCAAATGGTGAGTCAGTAAATCTTTAAGCGCCTTTAGTTTAGCTTCCCATTGTGCCTGGGTAACATCAAGAGTGTTTAACTCGATCAAAAGTTGATTGGAAAGCCTATGTTCTTCAATTCCCTCCCTCACTTCAGACTCTAGCTGCTCTATAGGCAGAAGAGTTTCATAGACAATTTCTTCTTCTGCGAGGGTGTGGGAATGGAGCGTTTTTTTCAGTGCCTCCAAAAACTCCTGTCTTTCAGACGTTGCATCATCAGGTAAATCAAGGATTTTGGCGAGTTGCTTTCTCAAAATATCGTGTTCATCTTTTAACGTTTCAAAAATTGCCATAATTGCGGTTCCCTCATCAGTAGCTAGAGCATCCAAGATTTTGATAGCCACAAGAGTAGCATCATCGGTTCACTCTAAGCTTCTCCAATTAGGTAGAGACACTTCACTCGAAAAAACACCTTTGATTGTTCAGATATTTGGAAGTCCCAGATATCTTCCCTAAACTCACCTTTAAAAATAATCGTGTCAAATATTATTTGGATATTCTCTCCATGTTTCAACCTTTCATTCCCCACACCCGAATTGTATGATCCCAACTACTACTGATAAGGGGATGTCCATCCG